>JAGXLR010000156.1 GCA_018334555.1 Desulfobacterales bacterium | reverse complement strand
GGGGAGGAAGAATATGACCCAGCCGAAAGCGGGCCCGCCTATACCGCGGACTGGGACGGTGCTTTTGTTCCCAATCGCTCCGGCTACCGTCTCGAAAAAGATCTGACTGAGACCTCCCAACGGCGGTTTATTTTGACTCCGCCGGATCAGAGGCTCTCCTATATTTACGAGGGAGCTTTGGATATAAGTGAGCCTCTGCCCCTGGTGGCGGTTGAGGACTGGAATGGTAACCGCCTGGTAATCACCCGAAATGTTGCCGGCGCCATCACGCAGATCACCGACGCGGTCGGCCGGTCGGCCGACCTTTCCTACAACGCCTCGGGGCAGTGCACCGCTCTGACGGTTCCGGGCGGGAATGCGGTTTCCTTCAGCTACAGCGGCGCCCACCTGGTTCGGGTGGTGGACCTAATTGGTAACCAGACCGACTATACCTATAACAGCGATCACTATATCACGGAGATGAACACCGCCGGACGCATCTGGCAGTTCTTGTGGTCGACCTATGACAACAAGTTCGATTACCTGGGCAAGGTCACAGATCCGGATGGAAACATCACCCAATATGCAATTGCGGACCCGGAACTTGAATATCTGACAACTCGGATCATAGACGCCACCGGCCGCAGCTTTGACTATGAGTATCCCAATGGTCAATATGCAGGCAACGACCGTCAGCAGGCGCCCACCGTAGTCACGGACGCCGAGGGGCGGCCGCTTGAAATCACGCAGAAAGGCCCAGGAGCTACACGGCAGCTTACCTACAACGATGACGGCCGGCTCGCAAGCGTCACCGAATATGATGGGGGCGTTCATGCCTACACCTATAATGATCGGGGGCAGGTGATCCAGTACGTGGATGCGCTTGGAAACACATGGAGCATCGCCTATGATGCGAACGGAAACCCCACCCAGACCACCTCGCCGGCTGGCCGTGTTTTTCAGTTCAGCTATGACACATACGGCCAGCTGACACAGACCACGAATCCGGAGGGCAACGTCACGACCCGGACTTATGACGGCTTCGGCAACCTTAAGGCCCTGACAGATGAAGACGGCAATACCATAACCTTCGGCTACGACGTAAACGGTATTGAGTTCACCAGTATCACCGATCCTTTGGGGCGAACGACCACATTCACCTACGACGAAAACCGGAGGCTTTTGCGGGTGACCCATCCGGACGGCACTTATCAGGAAAACCTGTATGACTGCTGCGCCGCCATCGGCCTTCGAAACGAGAACGGCGATCAGCAATACGTCACCCGGTCACCCTCCCTCAAGATTTTAAGCGAGACGGATTACCTGGGTCAGACCATGACCTACACCTATGACGCGGCCGGCAGGCAGATCAAGGCCACTCGTCCTGACGGCAAAGCCTTTATCACCGCTTACAACGAACTGGGACAGGCAACTTCTGTCCAGGGCCCGGACGGAGACCAGGTGGGCTGGGATTATTTGTACTCCGACGAGCTGTTCTCTCAGACCCTTTCCGAGACTCTAGACGTCAGTGTTTCAGTTGGGCTTGACTGGCGGGGGCTGCCGTGGGAAGCAAACGGCGCCCGGTACGTCCGGGATCAGATGGGCCGGCTGCGCGATACTTACCCACGGTTTGACGGTACGTGGAATAACGCGATTCATTACACCCGAAATGCTGACGGCCTGCTCACGGAGATAGATTTTAATGGAACGAACGCCCATCGCCACTTACACCCATGACGGCAACGGGCTTTTGACCGCCGCCACCCATGCGCTGGGGACAGAGACCTATGGGCGAAACGGCCGCGGCCAGGTTACGCAGCAGAACTGGTATGACGGCCTGTCCATGAGTTTCGCCTATGACGCGGCCGGCCAGCAGACCGGCATGGTCTATCCGGACGGCAGCGGGGCTACCTACACCTACGACAGCCGGGGCCGGGTGAGCGCGATTGCCTGGAAGGGGGAAACAATTGAGATGAGCTATGACGCGGTCGGAAACCTCACCAAAGAGGAGCGCTCCAACGGGATTGACACGGCCGTCACTTATGACAAGAACAGCCTGGCCACGCGTATTCGCCACTATAGCGCCTCAGAAACCCTGCTGGATCTGACGTGCACCCGCAACAGCCTAGGGCTGATTAATGAACTGAACCAGACCGGAACCGCGGTTGCCTGGGTTCCGGAGCTTTTAGCCGGGGATACGAGTGCCCAATATACATATAACCGCTCCTTTACCCTGAGCTCGTTCAACGGAGCGGCGGCCGCAACGGATACAGGCGGGAACCAGACAGAAATCCCCGGCGACCGGTCGTTTTCCGGCACATTTGACCACCGGGACCTGCTGACGGACTGGAGCACCCGCAAGGCCGGCCATCAGGCCGTCTATGACGGCAGAAGGCGGCTGATCGAGTGGACCAGCGACGGCTCGGTGCGCCGGTTCCATTACGATGAACAGGGCCGCCTGCTTTTTGAAACCGACGGCAGTAATGCGTTAAAGGCCATGTGGCTCTACCGGGGCGGACAGATCGTGGCCATGGCCGATGCCTCAGGCGTCTGCTTTTATCACAACGACCTGAGTGTCAATGTTTCCTTTTTGTCCGACGAAGATGCCCGGATCGCAGCCACCTACCGCTACCTGCCCTACGGGCTGCAGACGGCATCCGAAAGCACGGTGGCAAACCCTTTCACCTTTGTTGGCACCTATGGCGTCATTGACCTGGGCGAGGGTCTCTATTACATGGGCAGCCGCACGTATGATGCGGTCACGGCCGCTTTTCTGTCCAATGACCCCGTCGGCATGGGGGTCACCGTCAATGCCCGGCAATACGCCTACAACGATCCGGTCAACTATATTGATCCGGACGGGCAATGGGGCTATCTGGCCAAAGTATCGGCCAACGGAGCCGTGCAGCCAAAGACGGCCGCGGATTTAAACAGGGGTGTTACCTCCTATACTTACAACCAGCCGCGCATGAAGGGCAGCAATACAGACCCTTGCACCGTCTTTAGGGATGCATTAACTGCGGCTACCACAAAGCTCGGTAAAATCGGCACGGCGGCCGGGGTGACATTGGTAATGGATCATCTGATGCAGGGCAACTACGGGGATGCTTTCCTAGAGGGCGCGGGAGTAGCCATCGGTGCAGCATCACGCGTCGGAGGGGTTGTCGGGAATTTTATGCAAGCGAAGCGGTGCGGTCCAAAAAATGACGCGGAAGAAAGAGCCGTGATAGAAAAATTTAAGAACGACCCCAACAGCTACTACAATAAGCACGTAATAAAAAAGCCAGATTCTTATGAATTCACCCTTCCGCCTTTCTCTCTGGATGAATAGCTCCGCCACTGTGAAATATGCGGTAGCGAGGCAGAAATGACCATTACCTGTCAGTTTTGCCGTGAATTGCTGTTTCCAATGCAGAAATTCGATAACCTATAAACTCATAGGGTTCTTTTATCACTTTGCAAATGAAGAAATCCTTAGATCCTGGCCCACATCACTTTATGTAAAAATACCACCGCCAATGAATAGAGGGCTTCTAAGGAACTGATCGTACTCAGTCCCGCATAAGCGGGACGGTTCTCGTGCTCGTACTCGTACTCGAAAGATAAAAGCCGATTACGAGAACGAGTACGAGTACGAATCAAACGTTCCTTTCTGCAAAAATACCGCGCCAGCGGAATAAACCGCTTTTTATGAAGCCATCAACATTATAAAAAGGGAATAACAGCTATGCGGTTAAAAGGGAAAGCACTATATGTTGAGGTGGCCTTCATAGGGTCAGAGCCCCGGATTACCGTCTTTTCTGTTTGAATATCTCAAATTCTCTCGGCTTTGGCATCATCATTAGGACCAGTGTGGTTCGTGACGATTTCAGGAACTTCAAATTCAATTTTGCCATTTTGCCAAACAGGTATTTTATAATTATTTTTTTTTGCGTCCTCAGCTACTTTTGCTGCCGCCCGTTGAATCGCTTTTAGTCCCAAAATTGAGTATTTGCTATATTTCTTCATTAATTATCTCCTGATTCTTCTATAATGACCGGTACTTTCCCGGATGTATCAAAGATAGTCCAGGAGTCAGCCAATCCTTTATAAATATGTTGAAAATTTTCCCAGCTACGATCATATCGACGTCTTATAACATTTTCCGGCACATTATGGCCTCCCTGAGAAACTCTCAATTTTACACGTTCAATTGCCAAATCAACCGATGGAAGTTTAAGGTAATAAATTATCACCTCATAATTTTGTGATTTCCAGTTTCTGATTTTCTCTGCATATTCCTTTCCGCTAAATGTCGTTTCAAATGCGAATGACTGATTTTTCCTTATGAATTCATTCATTTGCTGAATCATTATTTTTCCTGCCTGTATCGCTACTTTCTCCGGCTGAAAAGGTGACAGACCTTTGGCAATCAAATCAGCGTTAATAAAATTAAGACATTCCGCCTCGATGGGGAGAAATTCATTGGCAAAAGTCGTTTTACCGGATCCATTTGGACCCGCGATGATGTAACATTTTTTTTGCATGCCCGAGGGTATTTGCTTTACCTAAAAATACGTTCAGCATTAAATAGATGGAAGTTAAATAATTATATAAGTATATAACACAATTAAGAATATAAAAAAAATAAAAATTAAATTGTCATGAATGATTAAATTCCCAAAACCGACTCTTTATTGGGTTGGGACCAAAACGACAGTATTCCAAAATTTTTCAGAGACGCGCACTATCGATAACTATCCTGATCTATAAATTATGGACGTGATTGAGGAAAGTAAAAAGAACCAGGCAGCTATCCTGTAAAAATGGGGCATACAATATGTGGTATTGCCCTGCGGCGGACCAAAGGCCGGCATTACTGTCTTTACTGTTTGACTATACGTAGCGGCATGGGTGCCAGTATAACTGAAGCTTTATGGCTGCTTTTTTCTTTTTATCGCCGAAAAGGCTAATATATCAGCCCCAAGATCAAGCAATCCAGTGCTTCCTGATGTTGCGAAGGCTCAGCATAAAAAGGCCGACACAAAACGCCGCCAGAATGGCCAGATCAACTGAAAACGGCAGGATATGCCCCCCATGCACCGACCCGTGCAGCACATCCGCCCCATAGGTCAGAGGCAGCGCATAAGACAAGGGCTGCAGAAAAACTGGGAGCTGCTCGATAGGAAAGAACAGCCCGCACAGGAAAATCATGGGAAACCGGAAGAAGTTGGAAAAGGTCTGTGCCTCAAAGACCTCGCTGACCGCAACGGCGATGAAAAGACCGAGGAAGGTCGAGGCAATGGCAATCATGATGACGGCCGGTATGAACAGGGCCCATGTCACTCCGGAGAAATCCATCAGGAAGGCGGCCATGATAACCGGTACAAAAGCGTTCACGGTTCCGAACAATATGGCGCCGCTGGTCTTGGCCAGCATCAGAACCTCCAGGGGAATCGGGGCCAGCAGGAGCCGCTCAAAGGAGCGCTGCTTTTTCTCAAAGGTCACCGTCACCGCAAGCAGGGATGTTGAGCCGAACAGGATGGAGAGCGCCACCACGGCGGGAAGCAGACTGGGGATGCTGCCAAGGCCGCTGCCGGTCTTGATGAAAAACATGCCCGTCCATGCCAGGGGAAAGACCAGCCCCCAGCTGACATTGGGCGGTTTCAGGTAATAGGTGCGCATGTCTTTTGCCAGAATATTGAAAAAAGCCACCCAGAGCTTCACTGGCCGCCTCCTTTTTCCTTTTCCCTGCGCATGGCGTCTGCCTCGATGCCGGTGATCCGGACAAAAACATCTTCAAGGGACGGCTTGACCTTTCTGGCCTCGGACACTTCCACGCCCGCACCTTCCAAAAAATGCACAATCGCCCCCGCCTGGACGGGTTTGCCGGCCTCAGCCTGAATCATGCGGTTTTTGGGTGAAGAAAACGCCAGTTCGGGATAGGCTTCGGAGAGTTTCTTCATTATGCCCTTCACGCCATTTTCACAAGTAATCTGAACCACATGTTTCCCCTGAAGCGGCTGAAGCAGCTTTTCGATGGTATCGATATGGATGATGCGGCCGGATACGATGAATGCGATCCGGTCGCAAAGCCGCTCCGCCTCCTCGATATAGTGGGTGGTTAAAAAAATGGTTGTTCCGGATTGGTGCAGCTCCCCGATAAGCTGCCGCAGTTGGCGGGCACTGGCCACATCGATCCCTGTGGTCGGCTCGTCTAAAAACAGGACTTCGGGCTTATGGATGATGCCTGCGGCAATGGTGAGCTTGCGCTTCATGCCCTTGGAATAGGTGCTGAACCGCCGATCCGCCGCCTGGGTCAGGCCGAAAGTCTCCAGAAGCTCCCGGGCCCTGGCCTGCCTCCCCTGCTTTGCCAGCCCATAGAGCGCAGCGCAGAAACACAAATTGTCAAAACCCGACAGTTCCGGGTACAGGTTGCTTTCATCCGGAACCACGCCGATTAACTGCTGGGCCTTCATGGATCTGGTGGTGCAGTCAATACCGCCGATCCGCATTATTCCAAAATCCGGGTGCGCCAGACCGGTGAGCATGTTGATGGTCGTTGTTTTGCCGGCCCCGTTCGGCCCCAAAAAACCGAAAAGTTCGCCCTTTTCCACGGTAAATGAGATGCCGGATACCGCTTCCACGTTTTCAAATCGCTTGGCAATGTTTTCAACTGCGATCGCTTCTTCCATTCGAATCGATCTTTCTGGTTATACGGTCAGTTTTTCCCATTTAAGGATCTGGGCCACGATCATCCCGGCGATAAATCCCGCCGCCAGGTTGGATGCCAGGGTGATACCGAGAATCAGGGTGGCGACAAAAAAATCCTTGCGTTTGTCCAAGTCCATGATGGTGAGTGTCAACTGGGCGCCGGCAAACACGAGCAAGACCCCCAGGACGGCCATGGGCAAAAGGTTCAGCACAGAGACGATATCTTTTCCGAAAAGAATGGCCAGTACGGCAAAGATCAAGCCGATCATGATGTTTGACCCCGCGGTTCGGGCGCCGAACCGGTAATGCGCCGCCAAGCCCCCGGCGCCGTGGCATAGCGGCATACCGCCCACGAAAAAACTGAAAAAGTTGGCCAGGGCCATACTGATGCAGGCCTTCCGGTTGGTCACCCTGTCGGAAAGATCCCCGAAATACTGGCGGGAGAGGTCTGTGTAGGCAAGCACCGCATTGCCCAGGGTCATGGGCAGCTGGGGCAGCACCAGGGCAAACAGGGCAAATGTAA
>JAGXLR010000155.1 GCA_018334555.1 Desulfobacterales bacterium | reverse complement strand
TGTTTGACAATCCTAAGCGGGTCAAGAACCAGCATAACTGTCGCTCCATAGCTCTGTCTGCATTAGCTTATGGTCCGACGAAGGAGACGTATAAAGCCTAAGATATGATTCAAGCTAAGGAGATTTTAGGCGGCTTTGGACAGGCTATAAGCGCCATTTAAAATAGGCTAGTGACTTCATATTCGTGCCCGCAGCGTGAAAACTGCACTTTTGCCCCTTTTTTTATCACCTGCTGCATTTTAATATTTTCAACAAGTATGTTTGCCTTGAATCCGCGAAGCTCTTTTGATTGGGCATATTCAATCATTCGCTGCTGAAGGGCGGTTCCCAAGCCGCATTGCTGCCATCCTGGCCGGATCATGTAGCCGACTTCCGCTAAATTATCCGTAGGATCGACAAAATAGCATGAGCTGCCGATCACTTTTTCGTTTTCCCGCTCGCCGGTAACCGCCGTAAAAGCCATCTCGTTTTCATAATCCACATTGCAAAGGTGCTGGGCCATTTTGTCTGTAAAGGAGGCAAGATGCCTAAAAAACCGGGTATAAATATCTTGCTTGTTCATATTGTAGAAAATGTCCTGCATGCCGCCGGCATCGCTTGCTTTGGCCGGTCGGATAAGCACCTTCTCGCCGTTTTTCAGCTCAACTTCGCGCTCTTCGTTTTCCGGATAAGCGGTCTTGCTTTTTAAGGTCTGTCCCTTTTTCAGGTAGCCAAGACGTATGCCTTCTTCTAGCAGCCAGGGCCGAAAATCCGGGTGCGCAATTTCAATTAGGGCGAGCGCCTTTTCCTGTATGGATTTACAGTAAAGATAAGCACTTCCGTATTCGGTTATCACATAATGGACATCGGAACGCGGAATGGTCACTCCTTCCCCTTCTCTTAAAAGCGGCCGAATGCGGGATTCTTCTCCGTCATCTGTTGTTGATGACAGACAGATAATCGATTTCCCGCCGAATGACAGGGCGGACGCCCGAATAAATTCAGGCTGGGCCGATATGCCGCCGTAAAATTCTCCGCCGAACTGATCCGCACATGCCTGGCCCATCAAATCGATGGAAAAAGCCTGGGTGACCGATACCAGGCGGTTGATGCCGGAGATGATATCAGGCCGGCAGATATAATCGATGGGATGAAATGAGAACTGGGTATTTCCGTCAATCAAGTTATACAGGGCTTTTGTTCCCATGCAGTAACTGGTGACAATCTGACCGGTAATGACATTTTTTTCGATCAAATCAATGACCGGCTCAGTGATCACATCGGAATGAATGCTTAAACTTTTCCGGTTGGTCAGATATTTGAGCATCTCGTTTGGAATGCGGCCGATGCCGGTGTGAAGGGTCGAATTGTCATGGATGATCCGGGCCACATAGCGTGCGATCTGCTCGCCGATGGCATCCGCCGGTTTATGCAGATATTCGATGACCGGGGTGTTTACCTCAACGAAAGCATCAATCTGATCCACTGGAATGAGTGAATCCCCATGAGTATGAGGCATGTTCGGATTGACTTCCGCAATAACTTTTTTTGCATTTAAAACAGCGGCCCGTGTGATGTCCACCGATACCCCTAAACTCACAAATCCTTTATAATCAGGGGGCGAAACCTGGACCATGGCCACATTGACGGGTATTCTTTCATTTTCGATCAACCTAGGCAGTTGGGCGATGGAAATCGGAATATACTCCGCCTTCCTTTTTTTTATCGCCTCCCGGGTATCGGAGCCAACAAAGAAGACCTTGTGCTGAAACCGGGTCTTGGGCATTCCGTTTTCCACGGGAATTGCTCCGTCCGTCAGGAAATGAATCAGCTTTACATCATAAAGTTGCTCTTCGCTTGATTCAAGTGCCTGGATCAATCTTCTGGGTGTTGCGCAGGCAGTACCAATGAACACCCGGTCACCGGGCTTAACCTCTGAAACAGCTTCTTCCGGAGTCCTCAGCTTATCGGCAATGGCGGCAGAATTTTCGGCGTTGGACGCCTTTAAAACATCATCATTCATACCCCCTCCTGAAAATAACTTTCGAGCTAAGGATGTTATCAATGCTTTCTTAATAAAAAAATTTCCACGTCCCAGCCATTTCTTTCTCATATTTCGCCACCCATCCCTCGGCACCGCAATTCTTGAAAGTCTCGATCGCGTGCTTCAAGTTCTCTTCGAATTTTTAATGATTTCCTGCTTGCTGCCGCATTCAACGCAAAATTTTGCACCTTCAGGGTTATCATGCTTGCATTTCTGGCATTGCATTTTTCTCTTCCAACAGTGGAGGATTAAATTTGTTTACATGGCTGCCAGTTGCCGCTCATACTTTTCAACCCAGCCGTCAGCACCGCATTCCTTGAACAGGCCGATCGCCTTGGTGAGTTGTTCCCTCGCAACTGACATATCGCCCTTTTTCTTGTACCAGTCGGCGTAGATGGCATAGTCACGGGCTAATTCCCACTTGGTCTCGTTTCTTGTGTTAAATTCAATCGCCCGGTTTATCCATGCTTCGGCTTCTGTCATGTGTTGATCATCGATATGCATATAAATCTCCGCGATGCATCGGGTGCCAATGGATTCGCAAACCGCCAGCCGGTTATTCTCATGAGATGCAATCGCAGTGCTTATTTCATTAAAATTTATATCTGAATAATGGCCCAGAAGTTTTGACTTAAGCATAAACAATTTGTTGACATTTATCCAAGAACGGAGAAATTTGGTACTTTCCGAAATATCAATGCTTTTATGATGATGGGCTTCAGCCTTTTCATAGTCCTGCATATCTCCGTATACAAATCCCATGTATCCGGCTGCCAGCGACCCCCATGACCCTTGGCAAGCTTTTTCATAATACGACAAGGCATCGATGAGATGCATTTCAGCTTCAGACAAGCTGCCTTTATAATAAAGAGAGATGCCGTGATTCGTATATACTGGCTGCAGGGCAACAGCGAGACCGCTCTCGGTAGCGATTTCCAGTGCTTCTGAACTCATTTGAATGGCCGAATCCACATCTCCTTGCATATAGTAATTCATGGCAAGCGCGGCTTTTGAATTTGATATACCCTCAAGTGTTTTTGTTGCGACACTTAAATCAAGGGTCGTCTTCAAGCAGGTGATACTCTCATCAAATTGGTAGTCATGGCAAAAAATGGCGCCTACCTGATAATTGGCAAACCATAAATATAGCGATCCACTTGTTTCTGAAGCTTTCTCTGAGACTTCATGTAAGCATTGCTTTCCCTTGAAAATATCTTCCTCGACCATGGTATAGTAAACGCCTAGAGCCGTATAAATGCCAGCCAGGGCTTTCTGATAGTCCAGGTCCAGGGCTAATTGAACGACCGAAGCAACAGCGTCTTTTGCTTTGTATGGGTAATTTAAATTCAAAAAGTATGTTGCCAGCAGAACCCTCGCATCGATTAATTGTTTTAGGACTTCCTCGGCAGCGGGGAGTTTCTCCAGGCACGCAATGCTTCTCTTCGCATATTCCACGGCATCTTTAAAGGATGCTTGCTTTTGATGTTTCCTGGCTTCAAGTCTGGCGTATTCCGCCGCTTTTTTATAATTTTCGCTAGCCATGCAGTGATTGGATAAAATCCCATAGTTTTCGCAAATATTATCCCAATGGAGCCGTTCTATAGTGCTGGCGATCGTCCCATGGATTTGCTTTCTCTTTTTTGCAAGGATTGAATCGTACACGACCTCCCTGGTCAGTGCGTGCTTGAAAATATATGTCGTTTCCGGGTAGATATCCCGCTCATAGAGCAGTTCGGCATCCCGCAGCGTTGAGAGATGATCGAGGAGTTCGCTCTCCTGGAGTCCTGTTATTTTTTGGATCAGCTGGTGGCTGAACTCCCTTTCAATAACTGAACCTGTTCGCAATACCTCCTTGGCACCCTCTGAAAGATGGTCTACCCGTGACATGATAACGTCCTGGATCGTGGACGGTATGGAAATCGCGTTGAAGCCATGTGTCAGTTTATACGTCCCGTCCACCTGCTCGATAACATTTCGCTCCTTTAGCGATTTAACGAACTCTTCAATAAAAAACGGGATGCCCTCAGTCTTGGTGAGAATAAGATTTTCGACATCTCTGTCGATATGGCTGCCGTCGAGCAGATAATTCACCATGGTTAAGGATTCGCGATTGGACAGGCGATTCAATACAATCTGGTTGTGGTAGGATCGATTCGCCCATTGATTGACATACTCAGGCCGGTAAGTGAAAACCAGCAAAATTCTGGACCCTGAAATGCTCTCCAGCATTTCCCGTAATACATCTTCCGAACTCCTGTCAATCCAATGAAGGTCTTCAGTTGCCATAATCAGCGGCCTAAACTCTGAACCCGCAATGACAATCTTTTTTAGGGCCGAAATAATTCTATCCTTTCGGGTTTCCGGACTCATGGCCATTTTTTCAATGCCGCTGTCTTTTACACCAAGCAGTGCCAATAAATATGGGCGTGTGACGTCTTCTTCGACGCTGATGGTTTTCAGGCCATGGCTGACCTTTTTTCGAATGACAGCGTCCGGGTCATTCTCCCCAATATTAAAATTTGCCTTCAGAATATCAATAACAGGGTGATAGGATGCATTGCGGCTGTAGGAAAGGCACTTACCCTCTAAAAACGTATTTTCCGCATATGTTAGTGCCTTTCGAAACTCGTAGAGCAGCCTTGATTTTCCGACACCCGCTTCCGATATAATTGATGTGGCCTGTCCGCGGCCCCCCTTGGCCCGTTCATACGCGTCCATAAGCAGCTCCAGGCTGCGCTGCCTGCCAACAAAAGGCGTCAGGCCGCTCTCGGCACTGACATCAAAGCGGGTTCGTCGGCTGCTCGGAGCGATGACCTGGTAGGAGCGGATGGGTTCAGCATTGCCATTGACGGGCTTTTCGCCTAAAGCTTCCACGCGAAAAATACCTTCCGTGGCCTTAAAGGCGCTCTCTGAAATATACGTCGTCCCGGGCTCAGCCAGCAATGCCATGCGTGATGCCAAATTTACCGTGTCACCGACCGCCTTAAATTCTACCCGCAGATTATTGCCAAGCGTACCCACAACTACGGGACCAGTGTGGATGCCCACGCGCATTTTCAAGGTCTGAATCAGGAAGTTTTTCTGTTTTAATCTTTCATTGAACTTTGTCATTTCACGGTGAATCGCCATGGCAGACCGTATGGCCCGCTGCGGCGCATCTTCCAGGGCAATGGGCGCACCAAATAACGCCATAGCTCCGTTAGCGGTCATCTCGTTTACTGTGCCGTCATAGTCATGGACTTTGTGAATCAGAATTTCGTAGACCTCGTCCATAACCGTGTAGAGGACTTCGGCCCCGAGTTCCCCGGACAAGGTGTTTAATCCCGCCATTTCACAAAACAGGACCGTGACGTGCTTGCGCTCTCCCTCAATTTTGTCTTTCTGGGAAAGGATTTTCTCTGTCAGGCCTTTGGGCAGGTAGCGCTGAATTTTGTCAAGTTTATCATCAAAGGCGGGTTCTTGGGGAGGTGATTCAGCGGCTTCTCTTAAATCATGGCCGCATTCGTCGCAGAATCTGCAGTCGGGATGATGCGAGTTTCCGCAGAATGGGCACAACAGTTCCAGCTTGGCGCCGCATTTTTTGCAAAACTTTGCGCCTTCGCGATTCTCATACTGGCATTGCCGGCATTGCATCTTTTTTCCCGGTGAGAGGATTACGGCGACAGCTTACATCGCTGCCAATTGTTTTTCATATTTCTCAACCCATCCGTCAGCTCCGCATTCCTCAAAAAGGCCGACCGCCCTGGCGAGCTGTTCTTTCGCTTTTGACCGCTCACCATTCTTCCTAAACCAGTCGGCATAGAGCGCATAGTCGCAGGCCAACAGCCATAAGGTGTCATGCTTGGTATTAAATGCAATCGCGCGTTTTATCCATGCCTCTGCTTCGGCCATGTGACCGTCGTCCATATGCAAATAGATCTCCGCGATGCATCGGGCGCCATAGGATTCGCATTGCGCAAGCCGGCTTTGTTCATGAGATATCACCAGGGCGTTCAATTTATTAAAATCAATTTCTGAATCCGGGTTTAAGAGCCGTTGCTTAACACAAAATAATTTAAGGACATTGATCCATGAGGTGAGGAATTGAGTGTCTTCCATGATGGCAATTGCTTGATTAGAATATAATATAGCTTTTGCATATTCCTTCATCTCCCCACAAGCAAATGCCATAACCGCAGCAGCTAATAAACCCCAGGAGCCTTGGGATGCTTTCTCGTAATACATCAATGCATCACAAAGACATCTTTCCGCTTCAGGCAAGTTGCCTTTATAATAATGTGAGAAGCCATGATTGGCATAAGCCGCCTGAAGCGCAAGAATATCCTCGCTTTCTATTGCGCCTTCCATAGCCTCGGCACTCATCTGAAAGGCCAGATCCAGCTTGCCTTGCGTGTTGTAATTGAATGCAAAAGCCGCTTTTGAATGCGATATGGCCTCAGGCTTTTTTGATAAGACACTTATATCAAGGATAGTGGTCAAACATGATAGACTCTCGTCAAATTGAAAATCATGGCAAATCATGGTGCCCATTTGATAGTTGACCAGCCACAAGGCCAGAAAGTCACCGACTTTTGCCGCGATCTCAGAGACATCTTTCAAGTATTTCTTGCTTTCATGAAAATCTTCTTCAACTGCTGCGTAATAGACGCCCATGGCCGTGTATATGCCGGGCAGCTTTTTTTGATAGTCCAGATCCAGGGCCAATTGCATAACCGGCTCAACAGCTTCTTTTGCCTCGCAATGATAATTCAAATTCAGCAGGTATGTGGACAGCAGCACCCTGCCATCAATCAACTGTTTAAGGACCTCCTCGGTTTGGGGGCGTTTCTCTAAACAGGCAATCCATCTTCTTGCATATTCAATGGCATCCCTGAAGGCGGCTTCCTTTTGATATTTCCTGGCCTCCAGCCTGGCGTATTCCGCGGCTTTCTCATAATCTTCGCACGCCATACAATGATTAGACAAAGTCCCGTAGCAGTCGCAGATGTTATCTTCGTAAAGTTCTTCAATGGAGCGCGCGATCTTCTGGTGGAGCTTTTTTCGGTTTGCCGAAAGTATCGAGTCGTAGACCACTTCCCGGGTTAACGAGTGTTTGAAAATATAGGTGGAGTTTGGATAGATGCCGCGCTCATAAAGGAGTTCGGCCCCTCTTAACGTGGACAAATGTGATAAAAGCGTCTCCTCCGCAAGCCCGGTGACCATTTTTATCATTTCATGGCTGAATTCGCGCTCAATC
>JAGXLR010000017.1 GCA_018334555.1 Desulfobacterales bacterium | reverse complement strand
GCATTGTCATTTCGAGCGGTAGCGAGAAATCTTTAACAATCAAGATTCCTCGTCACTTTCGTTTCTCGGAATGACAGCAGCGGAAGCTTCTAAGATAATATTAAATATTGTCGAGTTCCTTGGAAGTCCAATATCTGTCGCTGCATCCCTCGGAATTTCACGTACAGCTAAGTACGCTGCATTCCTCGGGATTTTGCGCGCCCCCGAATCTTAACTGGGGCTTGAACTTTTTACTTTGCCATCCTAAAATCGACTTTTTACGAGATTGTCAAAAATTGGAAATCGCTCAGCTTAGGTCTTATATGCTCAATGTCAATGTTTCACGTGAAACATTGATGCATGCGCCTTACTTTCCAATACAAAACTGCTCGAAAATCCGGTCCAGAATATCGGGGCTTACGATTTCCCCGGTGATTTCCCGGACGGCGGTCACGGCATCGTTTAAATCAATAGCAACGAGTTCAGCGGGCTGATCCGCAGACAGCGAATCCCTGGCGGCCTCAACAGATGCCAGGCTTTTCTCCAACGCCTGCTTCTGTCTGAGGTTGGGGACGATCTCCAAGCCCCTCGAAGGTTCATTATCGCCTGCATAGGATGCCAGCATAGACTTCAACCGGTCAATACCCTGGTTGTATTTGGCGGAAACGCGGACCGTTTGAAGATACTGCCAATCGTCAGGGATTACGGCGCGTTCAGGCAGATCGGTTTTATTTAGAACTAGTACGATGGTCTTGTTTTGGAAACGCTCCATAAACGAAAAATGCGCATACCCAATCGGCTGACTGGCGTCTAAAACAAGTAGAATCACGTCGGCCGCCTCAATATTTGCAAAAGCCTTATTAATGCCGTGCCGCTCTATTGGATCGGGGTGCTCCCGGATACCCGCCGTATCCGTAACAATAACAGGCACCCCGCTTATAATAAAACCATCCTCCACCAAATCGCGGGTAGTGCCGGGATATTCCGTAACAATGGCCCGTTCCCGATCGAGTAGTTGATTCAACAGGCTCGATTTTCCCACATTCGGGCTCCCGGCGATCGCCACCCTTAGCCCCTCCCGCAGCCAGTTTCGATCATCATGCTCCTGAATAAGCTTCCGAATGGGGGCTAATACATACCTTTCCAGCCTGGCGGCGATAGGCGCCGGCGCGTCAGAAGCCTCGACATCCTCAGGGAAGTCGATCCCCGCCTCCAGCTCGGCCAGGATATTAAGCAGTTCGTTCCTGATGGTATCGACCTCCCGTTTCAACCCGCCGTCGAGCTGCCGCACGGCCAGTTCGATGCCCGCCCCCGAACCCGCATTTATCAGATCAATAACGGCTTCCGCCTGGCTGAGATCCATTCGACCATTAAGAAAAGCCCTTTTGGTAAACTCTCCGGGCCCCGCCAGATGAACTCCCTGCTTTAACAATAGGTTCAGAATGGACTTCAATACGAGAGGCCCGGCATGGGCCTGGATTTCAACCACATCCTCGCCGGTATAGGAAGAAGGGGAACGCATGGCCACGAACATAACCTCATCAATCCGGCGATTCTCTTCAGGGTCGACAATATGGCCGTAATACAGGCGACGTGACTCCGGAATCCAATGATTACCGGAGGCGTTAAACGAGCCGCCCTTTTTTTGAAACAGCGCCGTCGCGGTCTGGATGGCCTTCGGACCGGAAATTTTAACGATACCGATTCCGCCATATCCGGGAGGCGTTGCAATTGCGGCAATGGTGGTGTTTTCCATGGCATATCCACGCAATCGGCCTGGAACAAACGGCTACTGGCTTTGCCGGCCCCGGCTCCCGGCTTTCGATGTATTTTTCCGACGCTTGGGCAGTATCATCAGCTTGCGGTAGTACCCATCGCCGACGCTTTGCGTGCGGACCGTCTTATTGTTCTTGAGGGCCAAATGAACAATTCGGCGGTCATGGGCGTTCATCCGGCTCATAGTCGACGGCTTTCCCGTGCGACGGGCCCTGTCCGCCAAACGATCCGCCATTTCGGTAAGCTCATTGCGCCGGGTTTCCAAATATCCCTCGACGTCGACAACAATCCGGAAGCCTTTCCCGCACTGCTTGTTGACGACTTTATCCACAAGGTACTGCATGGCTTCTAGGGTTTGCCCCTTGCGCCCGATCAGAACGGCGGGTTCGGCGCCGCGGATATGAATCCGGTACTGATCTTTGTCATGATGAACCGACATTTCAAATTCTGCCGATAAAAGATTTAGGATTTGACGCAGTAAAGCATCGGCAATAGAAAGCGCTTTTTCTGTATCAGCTGACGGCGGTTCGGCAGGAGGGGCGACTTCGGTCTTTTCCGCTGTTTCCCCGAAGGTCTCATCGAGCAGGGCATTAATAGTGGAGCGGTTCCCTTCCGCATCCGCTTCGGTAGCCGCTTCGGTAGCCGCTTCAGGCACGGTTTCAGCCACCGGATTTTCTGAAACCCCATCGGCAGGCGCATCGTCTTCGGTTTTGGGAGGCTGCACCCGGATTAACGCCTTTTTTGTTCGAACCAAGCCAAAGATCCCGGTGGAGCCATAGGAAATAATATCGTAGACCAGTTCTTCTTTTGAAATATCGAGTTCCTGGCATGCCTTCTCAACCGCTTGTTCGACACTTTTGCCCTCAAAATCCAGAAAATCACTCATGAAAACGCCTCCATCTACACAGTTTTTTTCGTAATATAATATTGTTGGGCGATTGAAATAACATTGTTGACCAGCCAGTAGAGCACCAAGCCAGAGGGAAAATTAATAAAAATAAAAGTAAAAACCAGGGGCATCATCATCATAAATTTGGCCTGAGAGGGATCGCCCGGCGGGGGAGAGAGTTTCTGCTGCAGAAACATGGTCGCCCCCATAATGATCGTTAATACAGGTATCCCATATGGCGGAAGCATCAGCGGAATGGTAACATCAAACCGGAATAACCGATCCGGCGCGGACAAGTCATTGATCCAGAGTATAAACGGGGCATGGCGCAGTTCAATAGCCTCATAAAGCATTCGATAGAAGGCGATAAATACCGGAATCTGTACCACCATCGGCAGGCAGCCGCTCATGGGGTTGACTTTGTAAGTCTTATACAGCCGCATGATCTCTTCGTTCATCTTCTTTTTATCGTCCTTGTATTTCTTACGAATATCGGACATCAAGGGTTGCAGTTTTTTCATCTCCGCCATGGATTTGTAGCTTTTAGTGCCCAAAGGCCAGAAAATGATCTTAAATAGAATAGTCAGCAAAATAATCGCCACACCATAGTTGGCAATAAAATGATCATGGATAAAATTCATCAGCCACAAACAGGGCTTGGCAATTATGTCAAAAAAACCGAAATTCACGGCTTTTTGCAGATTGTCATCATAATGCCGCAGAACGGACATCCGTTTGGGGCCAAGGTAAAGAGAGAAATGATGGACCTCCTGCATGTCGGAAGAAATTTTCCGGGCCGGCTGGATACAGTTCACGGCGACCATATTCGTCTGCGGGTGATGGGCCAGTTTGAACCGGGATGTATCATCGTTTTCCGGTACGACCACGGTCATAAAATAACGGTCACACATCCCCGTCCACTCGAGCTTACCCGAATACTCGGATTTTTCACCAATATCATCAATATCGATCTCTTCTAATTCGCCGTTGATATAAGCAAAGGGCCCTTCAAAGGCGAAACGTGAGCGCTCTTCAGGAATGGAGTTGAGCATCGTCAGGACCATGTGATCATCAATCGGCTGCCCGGACCGGTTTTTAACCACCACATCCAGCTGAACCAGATAGCTCTCCGGAGGAAAGGTATAGCGTTTTTCAATGATAATACCTTCCGGAGATTTCCAGAAAAAAGAAATCGATCGTTCGGAATCCCCGACTTTCAAAATATCGCCTTCATATCCGGTAGTAAACCGCGCATTTTCCCATTTGTCTGGATCAGCGCTTGACAGCCGGACCAGGGCGGTACCCCGTTTATTGCCTTCGGGAATCAATTGCTGCCGGGGGGCTTCCGGACCATTATCCCGCCGGTAGTTGTGAAGCAGAAAACTGGTTAATGCCGCGTCTTTCTCGGAAATTTTAGCGGTATAGAGGGAAGATTGAATAGTTACCGACTTAAAGGATCGATCGGGACGCTCCGGCTCGTCAATCGCACGAACTCTCTGAGCAGGTGGCTCTTTTTTCTCCGAGGTCGCCCTATCAGCCGCCCGCCGTTCCGATTGATCCACAGCTTTCCGGGTTTCAGCCGTTTTATCGGGTGCCTGTGGCGGCACCTGCTGGTGACTGGCAAAAAAGATTTCCCATAGAAAAAAAACAAAAATTGAAAGTACGATTGCCAAAAACAAACGCCATTGTTCCATAAATTAATTACTCCTGCCCCTCTATCGTTTTCCGCTCTCCCGACCGCCGCTTAATAGGCATCCAAATCGTTTTTAGATAAAAATATCAAGGGCCTGGGCAAAGGAAAGGGCTGATATGATCGCGCGCGCCCGGTTGACTATGATGCAAGGCCTGCCGGCATAAACCGATAAAGAACGATTGCTAAAGAATAAACACCCGTTTCTTCTAAACGCCTTTAGACCGCGTATAAGCCAAAACTGCACGTCTTTTGGGTTTTCATCGGGATTATCCGGAATGAAGATGCGCCGGTTTGATTACGGGACGGGATCCACCCCCCCGGGGTGAAACGGATGACATTTAAGAATCCGCTTTAAGGCCAATATACCACCTTTAATCGCACCGTGGCGTTTTACGGCCTCATACGCGTATTCCGAGCAGGAGGGATAAAAACGGCAGGCCCCTCCCATAACGGGTGACAACGTACACTGATAGATTCTTATAAGGAATAATATTAAGTATTTAATCGTTATCCTGCCTTTAGCCTGGAAAACAACCGGCGCAATGATTTCTCCACTTCCGGGGGGCTCAGTTTAGCTGATGCCGGTTTGGCTATGATATTAATGTCCCAGTTAGCCGCTAGCGCGCATCGATTCTTCCGAAAAAATTCGCGAATCAACCGTTTTAAACGATTCCGGGTAACCGCTTTTCCGACGCGTTTGGATACCGTAACCCCCAGCCTGGGCCGGTCCTTTTGGTTCTTCCGATAAATAACAATAAAATTGGGGTCCTGAATTTTTTGGCCGGATTTCGAAACCACTTGAAATTCAGCACGTTTTAGTAATCTGTCCGAAGAGCTAAAACCGTTGATTTTATCAGAACCCACACCCTTTTTCCGTAAGGCGCCAAACAATACCCGTTAAACCGCTAAAACCGTAATCTTTCTCAAGCCTGAAAACAAGATGGCTTAAGCGATCAGTCGTTTCCTTCCCTTGGCCCGACGCCGGTTTATAACCCGTCGGCCCTGTTTCGTGGACATTCTTTTTAGAAATCCGTGTCTTCTTGCCCGTCGTAATCGGCTGGGTTGATATGTCCGTTTCATGCCTTCACGCTTCCTTTTTCAAATATTTTTCGCGCTTTTGTTAAAAAGACAATCTCGTAAAAAATCAATTTTAGGATGGCAAAGTAAAAAGTTCAAGCCCCGTTTAAGATTAGGGGGCGCGCAAAATTCCGAGGAATGCAGCGTACTTGGCAGTACGTGAAATTCCGAGGGACGGAAGCGCCACACAGATATTGGACTCTTTACGCAGCCATCAAAAATAAATTTAGAAAAAGATCACATATTGATTTATTTTGTCAAGCATTAAATCTTTTTATGTTTTCATAATTCGAACCCTTGACAAGCTCGTAAAAAGTCGATTTTAAGATGGCAAAGAAAAAAGTTCAAGATCAAGGCGCGCAAATTCCGAGGAATGCAGCGTACTTAGCTGTACGTGAAATTCCGAGGAATGCAGCGCAACACAGATATTGGACTTTTTACGAAGCCATCAACCCTTATGGATTTCAATGATATTATACTCCTCGAGATGAAATGTGTCCATTGGATAAATAACGACCTGCCGTTGTAATTTTTTCTCAAGAAGGTTGATAATATTGTTGGCCTCGCCAAGCAGCAAGTCTGCAATTTCCGGATGCACCCGCAAGCTGATCCGGTCGCCCGCGATATCCTGGGACAGCCGAATAACCTCGCGGTAGATATTGTTGCAGATGCTCTGTCTGGAGAGCAGAATTCCCTCCCCGTCACAGTAAAAGCAGGGTTCGCATAGCATCCGGTTCAATGACTGGACACTCCGTTTCCGGGTCATCTGGATCAACCCCATATCAGACATGGGTAAAACGTTGGTTTTGGCTTTATCCTTTTTAAGGGCATCCCTTAATGAATTAAAGACCTTTTCCTGATTGGATTTACGCTCCATATCGATAAAATCGATAATGATAATGCCGCCAAGGTTCCGCAGGCGAATTTGATAGGCGATTTCCTTGACAGCTTCGAGATTCGTTTTGAGTACGGTTTCTTCGAAATTATGCTTGCCCACATATCGGCCGGTATTAACATCAATGGCGACGAGCGCCTCGGTCATTTCAATGATAATGTAGCCCCCGCATTTCAGCCACACCTTTTTCTTCAATGCCCTTGCGATATCGCCTTCCAGGTTATAGGCGTCAAAAATGGGCTCTTGACCGGCATAAAGCGAAACCACCCCTTTGAGCCGGGGCATAAATTTTTCGATAAATGAGTAGACGGAATTATAAACGCTCGGGGAATCGATGGTTACCCGGTCGGCATCGTGGGTCAAAAGATCACGGACGCTTCTCAGTGTCACCGTCAGTTCTTCATGTAAGCGGGCGGGCGAGGCGTTTGTCTGATATTTATGCTGAATATCGGCCCAGAGATTAACCAAAAACTCCATCTCCTGGGCCATTTTATCCTCTGAGATCCCGTCGCCTGCCGTCCTCACGATATAGCCGAAGCTTCCGGTCCGAAGGGATTGGACCATGCCCTTCAGACGCGTCCGCTCGGCTTCATCGGTTATCCTTTTGGAAATTCCGATATGATCGACGGTGGGCATCAGCACCAGGAAACGGCCCGGAAGCGAGATAAACGTCGTCAGCCGCGCCCCTTTACTGCCAATCGGAGAGCGGGCGATCTGTACCAGGATTTCTTCGCCTTCAGCGATCAACTCCTCGATGGGCGGCTTGGCCGGGGGAAGCGATTTTTCCACCGCATCTTGCCCGATCCCGTTTTCTTCTTCAACAACCGGTGCCGCCAGTCCATTATACTCAGAATCTTCTATAAAACGGGTATTTATAATGTCATCCACATAAATAAAAGCCGCCTGCTGAAGCCCGATATCCACAAAAGCCGCCTGCATACCGGGAAGAACCCGTTGGATGCGCCCCTTATAGACGTTGCCGGCGATATTGGATTCGTCGCTTCGTTCAATAAAAAGCTCCACAATCACCCCGTCTTCCAGTAAGGCGACCCGAATCTCCGGCCCAACGGAGTTTATAACGATTTCTTTTTCCATATTCGACAATCTAAACCCTCCTGATTCGCTTCGGCCTATGCCCTCGCGAGAAACCCGATGTCCCCGGGACTATGCTTCAGGCACTTTAACAATTTTTAACCGGTTTGTCGCCTCTGAAGACAAACCAAATATAGCCTGGATCGCTTCTCCCGGCCGCACGGTTTTCCCCGACTGACGGGCGAGGCAAAGACTCAAGCGGTTCGGTTTTTCCCGACGGATTTCACATATAGCCTGCGTTAAATCCACATCAAGCGTGCGCCCTTTCTGCGTGCGGCGTTTTATCCAAAACGCGGGCGAGGCCGTAAAGGTATGCAACCGGTTTTCATCAAAAACTCCGTCACTGCGGAAAATCTGATAAAACCGAACCTTTTCCTCAATGGGTCCGGCCCCATGGGAAACATACCGGCAATCCAGAATTCTCAGGCCATCGGGCAATTGCCGATTCATCGCCGAAACCGCCGCTTCGCAATCGATTGCCTGCCTGACGGTAAGATAGAATTCCTCACAATGGCTTTCTATCCCCACCGGAAGGGCTTCATGAAAGGAAATTTTCGGCTTCGGATGAAACCCCCCGCTGTATTTTATTTGGAGGCCTGCGCGCCTTAGGGCCCGGGAAACAATATTGATTAATTCTAAATGACCGAAATACTTGGCTAATTCATATTTAGCGTACCGCATCCGAAGCCGATTTTCAACGGTTGATTCTACCGGCTGCGCCGCTTCGGCAATCCGCTTTTCAGTCCGGTCCGCCTTGTCAACCGCCAACCGGGGGCGAATCGTTTCAAAATCGCAAACCCCGCAACGGTTGCAATCATCGACCCGACAGTCGGGGGTGGACACTTCCCTGACCGCTTTCTCGCATTCTTCACGCAAAAAGGCCTTGTCAATCCGGCAGTCAACCGCGTCCCAAGGCAATGGCTCATCAAAAGCGCGCGCGCGGCCGGTATAAAAATCAATATCAATACCCATGGAAACACATGCCGCCATCCATTTATCATAATCAAATGTGTCAGACCAGCCGTCGAACTGACATCCGTTTTGGTAGGCGGCCTCCAACAGTTCCCCCATACGACGATCGCCCCTTGCCCATAGGCCTTCCAGCCGGCTCATCCCCGGATTTTGCCATTTAAACCGGATCCCCGGCTGCTTCAACCGACGATGCAGTGCGTCGATAGTCTGCCTTGCCTGATCAACGGGCATCTGAGGCTGCCATTGAAAAGGGGTATGGGGTTTGGGAATAAATGTGGCCACGCTGACATTAAGGGTCGCCTTGCGGCCGGCAATCCCTTTTTTTCGTCGGATCTTCTGGGTCAGATCGACGATGGCATCAATATCTGCAGCCGTTTCCGTAGGCAGGCCGATCATAAAATACAGCTTGATCACCCGCCATCCCAAGGAAAAGGCGCGGGTGACGGTTTCGAGAATCTCCTCCTCAGAGATGTTTTTGTTGATGGCCCGCCGAAGGCGCTCGCTGCCGGCCTCCGGGGCAATGGTAAATCCGGTTTTGCGAACCCTTTTGACCAGTTCCATCATTTCCGGCGTCAACGTGCCGGCCCGAAACGACGGCAGAGAAACCGCCACCGGTTGGCTCGCATGTCGCCGAATCAGATCTTCCATCAGCGGGGTCAACCGGCTGAAATCACCGGTGCTTAGAGAAAGAAGGGAGATGTCATCGTATCCGGTCCCGGCCAGCGCCTTTTCGGTCAAATCCTGTAGGTTTTGTAAAGACCGCTCCCTGACCGGACGATAGATCATACCCGCCTGACAGAACCGGCAGCCCCTTGTACAGCCTCGGGCAAGCTCAACTCTCAGACGGTCGTGGACCGGCCTGCCAAAGGGCACGATCGGTCGATCCGGGAATAACGCCTCATCCAGATCTGGAACGACGGCTCGGGTCACTGACCCGTATCCGGCCATTTTCGGCTTAAGATGCTGAAAACCGGAGGCATCCCAGAAGGCTTCGAAAAAGGACGGGATATATACGCCTTCAATCCTGGACCAGGCCTCCAACAGCCGATTTTTATCCTCGCCCCCCCGCTGAGACCATTCAATCCATGCCCGGCCCATCTCAACAATGACGGTTTCCCCGTCGCCAACCACCATGGCATCAAAAAAATCGGCCATCGGCTCCGGATTGCATGTGCACGGCCCTCCGGCAATGATCAGCGGATGGGTGAGGCCACGCTGTGCGGCCCGGAAGGGGATATGGGCCAGGTCGAGCATAGCCAGGACATTGGTATAGTTTAACTCATAGAGAAGTGAAAAGCCGATGATGTCAAATGCGGCCAGAGGCGTTTCGGATTCCAGGGAAAAAAGCGGTAAGTTTTCGCGACGAAGAAGATACGCCATATCCAGGCCGGGGGTAAATACCCGTTCGGCCGCCATATCCGGTTCATGATTGAGAATATTATAGAGGATCTGAAGGCCGAAGTGGGAGGTGCCAAGCTCGTAGAGATCCGGAAACGCCAGGGCAAAACGGAGTCTGACCGTGTCCGGCGCCTTTCTGACCGTATTGATTTCAGTTCCGAGATAGCGGGTGGGCTTTGAAACCAGGGGACGGATATCATCAATCGCACATTTAGCCATCAACCTACTGCATGCTCGCTTGGACAAACTCGAGGGTCTGGCGGACCTCGTCCTGAAAAAAACAGTTCAGGCCGTCCTGCCAGTCTTCTTCCTTCAGTTTCCGGCGGATGCGATCTGCAGTGTCGGCTTTTAACAGTTGCTTCATTCGAATGAATGGCCTGTTCGGGGTGTCGATCCATTGAGAGACAACCTGCTTGGCCCGCTCGAGCAGCTCCGCCTCAGCAACAATCTCATCAACCAGCGCCATTTCCCTGGCTTTGTGGACATCCACCATTTGACCGGAGAACATCACATCGCGGAACTTCAGATTGCCGTCAAAACCAAACCGCATGACCTCATGCTGGGCGATGGTCAATGGCAGCCCGATTTTGATTTCGCTCATTCCGATCTTGATTTTCGGATGGTCCTTGACGATACGGTAGTCCGCCGCCATGGAATAGATCAGGCCGGCGGCGGCGGCATGGCCGTTTATGGCCGAAATCACGGGCTTGCTGCAGGTAAACAACGATACCAGCACGTCTTCTTCAAAGGCAAAGAACCGCGTGGCCTCTTCCAGATCCTTAAAATTGATAAAAATCGGAAGATCAAAGCCGCTTGAAAAAAACCGGCCTTCGCCTGTCAGAATCAGCCCTTTGGGCGAGGGATGGCTGTTGACGCTCTGGATTATATCGTTTAGCTGCTCCAGCATTTCCAGATTGATGGAATTGGTTTTGGGGTTGTTGAATTTCACGATTTGGATATCATCTTCCACATATGGCTCAAGCATGGCGGATCTCCTTTACGGTGTTAAATAGTGCTCGAACGAAAACCGTCTTTTTCGCCAATATCTGTGTCAGGCTCAAATTTTAATCCTCAAAATACTTCGCGTATGTCTGCGGTTAAAATTTTCGCCGTCCTTGATCTTTACGAAAAATCCTGGTTTCGTTCGGACACTAAATAGGCTGTTTTTTAATTAAAAAATATAATTAGGGGAAATCGCGCTGCCGTGTCAAGCAAGAATGATGGCCGCAGCCATCCGTTTTGAGACCGGCCGGCGAGGAGACCCTGCGATTGACATGGGAACGCCATTTTATTATAACCGGAAATCCGATTTCATTCGGGATACCGATTCACCCAAATCGCGATACAGAAAAGGACCGATGATGATTCGAATCAATGAGAATTTTTTGAAGCTCCAGTCTTCCTACTTATTTTCCAATATTGCCAATAAAATCAGCCAATACCAGGAGGCCAACCCGGAGGCCGAGATCATCAAACTGGGCATCGGCGACGCCACCCGTGCGCTGCCGCCCGCATGTGTTGCGGCATTTCACCGGGCTGTGGATGAAATGGCGGAAGATGGTACTTTTCGGGGATATGGACCGGAACAGGGATATCGGTTTTTAAGGGATAAAATTGCCGAAGCGGATTTCCAGCAAAGAGGCGCTGATATTTCAGCAGAGGAAATTTTTATCAGCGACGGGTCCAAATGTGACACCGGGAATTTTCAGGAAATCCTGGCGGGGGACATCTCGGTTGCGCTGCCGGATCCGGTTTATCCGGTCTACCTGGACACCAATGTCATGGCCGGCAGAGCGGGGGACATAAAAAACGGACGGTATGACAACATCCATTATATGGCATGCACCCCGGAAAACGGATTTGTCCCCGAGCTGCCGCCTGAGTCCGTTGATCTGATCTATCTGTGTTTTCCCAATAATCCGACGGGCGCCATGATTTCCAAAACGGAGCTTGCCCGGTGGGTGGATTTTGCCCGGCAGAACAAGGCGCTGATACTCTATGATGCGGCCTATGAAGCATTTATCAGCGATGAAGGATTGCCGCGCTCCATTTATGAGATCGAAGGGGCGCGGGAAGTGGCGGTGGAATTCCGTAGCTTCTCCAAAACCGCGGGGTTCACCGGCACGCGGTGCGCCTTTACGGTCGTACCCAAGGACTGCATGGCCTATGATTCCTCGGGCGCGTCCCACTGCCTGCACGCCCTGTGGAATCGGCGCCATTCGACGAAGTTCAACGGCGTTTCCTATCCGGTTCAACGGGCAGCCGAGGCGGTCTACAGTTCGGAAGGCAGGCAGCAGGTCCGGGCGATTATTGATTTCTACAGGAAAAATGCGGCCCGCATCCGGCAGGCGATGGATGATCTGGGCTATGAATATGTGGGCGGCACGCATTCGCCATATATTTGGATAAACACAAAATCCGATTCATGGGAGTTCTTTGACAGGCTGCTCGAGAAGGCCGGCGTGGTCTGTACCCCCGGCCTTGGATTCGGCACCTGCGGGAAAAATTTTATTCGGCTCTCGGCATTTAACAGCCATGAAAACATTGAGGCGGCGATGAAGCGGATACAGAAGGCGCACGGGGCCTTGAGAGCCTTTTAATGATCCGAGCCGGTGTTATCTGTCAAATGCCATGGATTTTGCCTCCCGGGAGATCCGCCGGCAAAGATCCGGATTAAAACAAAGCTGTTTGCCATCCAATGAAGTGCCCGGCACCGCCCCGACCAGGGAGTTGGAGAGAATCACCGTATCGGCTGAAAACAGTTCAGCAGGCAGGAACCAGCGCTCTTTCACCTCATATCCCATCCGGCGGAGACAAGCGGTCACTTGTTTCTGCATCACCCCGTTTAACACATGGGGCGAAACGGGGGAATAAACGGTATCCCCCTTGACCATTAGGATATTGCCCGTATGGGTCTCCGAGACGCTGCCGTCCGGATTGAGGATAAGGGCCTCATCCGCATTATTCTCCTTCGCCCACCCGCCGGCAAGATAATAATATAGATAATTCAATGTTTTAAAATCCGCCAGCGGCGTTTGCCGGGGATATGGATAGGTGGCCAGCGCAAGGCCGCCTTTTTCAGAGATCGCCGGCCGCGGCGTATACGCCCTGGCGGTAACCGCCAGTTGATGATCATAAGGCGGGTTTTCCCGATTTCCCCGGGTGGCAATCAGCTTAACCGCGGCTGTAGCCTCCGAAAGACCGTTTTTTTTAATCACCTGATTTATTATATCCGCCCATGTCACATCCGGAATAGGGGTCTTGAACAGCTGTTTCCAGGCATGATTGAACCGCCGTATGTGATCGGGCAGGTATTGCGGGGCGCCGGCTTCCACCCGGATGGTTTCGAAGAACCCGAATCCGTATTGGACCCCGGGATCGGAGATTGGCACCCCGCAGGCCGTCACGGGTTCCAGCTGTCCGTTGCGCCAGACAAAATTCTTGTCCTCTCCATTTTTGTCTTCTGTTGCAAGGGCATTGATTAACGAACGGCCTTTATGCAGGGTCTCCTGATATTCATCGGCCGCATCCGAATCAAAAACGATGCCGCCGCCCACGGAAAACAAAAGTCGATCCCCCGCAATAGTGGCGGTGCGGATGGCAATCGACAGGTCCATCGTTTGATGAAAGCTGATATAACCGATAGAGCCTGTATATATATGCCGTTGACAGGGTTCTAACTCATCAATTATCTCCATCGCCCGTATCCTTGGACAACCGGTGATCGAGCCGCCCGGAAATATGGCTTTGATGAGATCCACGGATCCCCTTTCCGCCCGCAGGCGCCCCTTGATAATAGAGACAAGGTGAAAGACATTCACATAGGCTTCCAACCGTTTGTGTTCAGCCACATGCACGCTGTCGACCCGGCAGACCCGTCCAAAGTCGTTCCTCAACAAATCGACTATCATGGACAACTCGGCCTCATCCTTAGCGCTTTGCAAAAGCGCCGTACGCATGTCCTTATCCTCTTTATCCGTTTCGCCGCGGGGCCGGGTCCCTTTGATCGGCCGGGTTTCGATGGTTTGCCCGGCTTGCCTGACCAGACGTTCCGGCGAAGTGGAGACGACATGATGATCGCCCGCCTGAACATAGGCATAAAATGGCGCCGGTGCGGCTTTGAACAGGCTCTTGAACAGGGCGAAGGCGCTGCCGTAAAAATCGGTTTCAAACCGCTGGGCAAAATTGGCCTGATAGATATGGCCGGAAACAATATATTCCTTTATCGCCTCAATGGCATCCAGATATTTCGGCTTGGCAAGCCCCGCCTGCAATATCCCCGAGCTGCTGAAGGACGGGGCCGCCGCCGCCGATAAATCTGCGCCCATCCGTGGCCGGAGCCAATCATCAAGGGATTGAAAGGCCCGGCCGTTTAATTCCGGGATGCATTGCCAGGTGGCCTTTTCCCGCCGGTCATGAATGA
Organism: Desulfobacterales bacterium; assembly: GCA_018334555.1. Taxonomy (GTDB): domain Bacteria; phylum Desulfobacterota; class Desulfobacteria; order Desulfobacterales; family Desulfosalsimonadaceae; genus M55B175. The sequence continues at coordinate 15,546 of JAGXLR010000017.1, read as the reverse complement.
GAATAACGGAGGGCGCATACAGACACATGTGCGGCAGAGAAAGATCGTTGACCGCGGTTCGCGGCAGCCTTTCAATATAATCCTTCAGATCATAGGAAAGATAGCCAAAGAGGCCGGAGACGATCGGAAGATCGACATTTTTTTCGGGTATGGCAAAATATTTCAGAAGCAGCTGCAGCGCCTCGAACGGATCCGCATCGAATATCGCAGAATGGTCTTCGGTGGACAATTCGAGCCGACGGCCATAGGCTTTAACCCTCAACCAGGGCCTCGCGGCCAGCAAATGAAACCTTGCGCTGTCCGATGGCCCGCCGCTCATTAAGGCCACCGTCCCCTGGCTATCGGCAACCCTCTCAGCCGTTTCGATGAACTCACATACCGGCCAGATCCTTTCCGTTTTAACCCCCGTGATCCGGCCGATATGTGTCTCGAGCCATTTCCGGATCGAACACCTCATTTATGCCGCACTGCTAAAAGCCGGGGCCATCGGCCCATATGAAAGAAAATTCTCAACAATTGCCCGTCCATTTCCGGTCATGAAACTTTCCGGATGAAACTGCACGCCAAAGACCGGAAACCGCTCATGGACAATGCCCATAACGATATGATCCTCGGTCCATGCTGTTTTTTCAAGCGGGCAGAGTGCCGCTTCGACCATTAAAGAATGATATCTGGCCGCTGTAAACGGAGACGGCAGGTTTTTAAAAACCCCCTTGCGCTCGTGAAAAACCCGGCTCTTCTTGCCATGAACCGGCAGGGGGGCCTGAACCGTCTGACCGCCCATCACCTCGTTGATGCACTGCATCCCCAAACAAACCCCCAGAATCGGGATCTTGTCCAAAAACGCCTTGAGCAGGGGGATAGATATTCCCGCATGGGCGGGGTCCTTAGGTCCGGGACCGATCAGAAGATAGGCCGGTCTCAATTTTTGCGCCCGCTCAACCGTGATCTGATCGTTTCGAAAGACCCTGATTTCCATATCGTAGCGCATAAACATCTGGGCCAGATTATATGTAAAGGAATCGTAGTTATCGATAACCAAAAGGGTCACCATCGCTTCCCCCCGCCGTTTGGGTTTTTAAAGCCCTGAAAGAGCTCCGGGCCAAAAAAAAACGCCACCCCATGGAGTCTGGGTGGCGTTTGCCTATTACATAACTCTCTGTAGGTTGCTTACAATATTCGGCCCAGCCGATCAAGCATAATTTGAAGCCTATCCAAAAAATCAGGCCAGCCCCCATAAATTAACTTGACAAATGAACATGATTTTTCTATAAAATCAAAATATTATTTATAAACCGGGTGTTAGGCGCATGCCCATTAAAAGTCGATTTTGGGATGGCAAAGTAAGAAGTTCAAGCCCCATTTAAGCTCCGGGGGCGCGCAAAATCCCGAGGAAAGCAGAGTGCCCGGCTGTACGTAAGAATCCGAGGGACGGAAGCGCAACACAGATATTGGACTTTTTACGAAGCCATCAATTTTGAGATGACGAATTGCCAAACATAAGGAACCATTGATGAAGTCTATTTTTATCGCCGCGTCCAGTCTGTGTTTTATTTTTTTGGTGGGTTGCAGCACGTTTCAAACTTCCTATTTCGGAGTGGAAGACGAGGCCATCCATACCCCTCCCGAGTTTGGCAAGACCAAAGCCTTTATCGAAAAAGCTAAGAAACATGCGCACTCGCCCTATGCTGAAGAACAGATCGACGAGGCCATGGCGCTTGGCAAAAAGGCCTCGATGCTGTATTGGGATCGATATGACAAAAAGGCTAAAAATGAGGCAAAAAACATCCTGGCCCAGGCCCGAAAAGCCGCCCTAAATTCGGAGATTGTCTATCCCCAACCGCCTCCCCCATCGAACGCCCGTGTCGACTCGGTCCCGATGCGCCTTTCGCCGCCTGAAACGATTGCCGCCGGGGAGAGCTTGGCGGAATTTGAAAAGCCTGAGGCCGAAACCCAAATACAGGAACCCAAAACCGAACCTGAAGCCCTGCCGACGCAAAAATCCGCGGCCGAAACCGAAGCCACCCAAAAGCCCGAAACTGAAACCGAAACAGTTCAAAAACCCGAGACCCAAATACAGAAAATCCAAACCAAGGGCAAAACCCAGCCAGCCCAAAAAACAGAGATCCAAGCTGAACCCACCCAAAAGCCTGAGCCTGAGCCTGAGGCCGAAACCCAAACGGTTCAAAAACCCGAAACCCAAATACAGGAACCCAAAACCGAACCTGAAGCCCTGCCGACGCAAAAACCCGCGGCCGAAACCGAAGCCACCCAAAAGCCCAAAACTGAAACCGAAACGGTTCAATCCCCCAAGACTAAGCTAACGGAGCCCAAAACCGAGCGTCAAGCCCCGAAATTTGAGCAAGCCCAAACTCAGTATGCAATTCAAGTCGCCGCTTTCAATCAATCAGCAGAGGCTGAATCCCTGAAAAAGGGGTTGGTTGCCAAAGGCTATCCGGCCTACCATCAAAAAGCAGAAATAGACGGGACGGCTTGGCATCGCGTCCGGATCGGCCCTTACCCGGACAGTAAAACGGCTCAGCAACAAATGCAAAAACTCAAAACCAATGGGCTGGCCAAAGAAGGATATCTCGTTAGGGTAAAAAGGTAAAACCTCTCGGTAGTCCACCCGCTGCCTTCCGTATCCGGAAATACAGGATCCGCCTGTCAAATGCCCTGGCTCGACAAGGGGCCAAAAATGATAATATTTTGATTTATTGGGCAATCGAGCGATTAAATATATGAATTTGCCATTAAAAAGGCTGCCGACAGGCCCGGCTTTTTTTCCATTGACATGAGACCAAATCTGATCCTATCGAATAGGCTTGTTTAATTGAGCGATCTTCAAGTTTGCCGCAGATACAAGGAAAATGATGTCGAGCTATAATTGAAATGCTCAATTTAAGTTTTATTGAATATGAACGGGTTGAACCCTTCGCTAAACCGGCATATTCAGGTTAAACGCCAGCAAAGACACCCTTTTAAAGGAGCTTATGGCATTGGCCGCCTCGAACCTAGACAGACTCAATCAGTTTTATGGTCGATTCACCGGCGCGGATCACGTCTTGATCGTCATTAATGCCGATCCGGATGCCATTGCCAGTGCCATGGCTATCAACCGGCTCTTGTGGCGGCGGGTGACGAATGTCACGATATCCAATATCAACACCATTACCCGGCCGGACAACATGGCGATGATCCGGCTGCTGGATGTGACGCTGATTCACCTGTCCAAAATCGATTTTCATTTCTACAACAAATTTGTCATCGTCGATTCTCAGCCGGTCCATAATGAGAGCTTCGCAGACATCGAGTTCACAGCGGTGATTGATCATCACGAGGATTCAGGCTGTAATGTCGCCTTCAAGGACATCCGTCCGGATTACGGGGCGACGGCAACCATTATGACTGAATACCTGCGGGCGGCAAAAGTCAAACTTTCCACGCCGCTGGCCACCGGATTGTTTCATGCCATTAAAACCGATACCGGCAATTTTGAAAGAAAAGCCACAAATGCTGATATCCGGGCGTTTCAATACCTTTTCCCCTATACCAATATCCACCTCTCCCGGCGTATGGAGCAGGTCGATCTGCGTATCGAGTTTCTGGAATACTTCAAGACCGCTCTGGACAACTATATATTAAATCAAAACCGGATCTTTGCGCATCTGGGCGATCTAAAAAATCCGGATGTGTGCGTTTTAATAGCCGATTTTTTTATGCGCATTAACACGGTGACCTGGAGCATCGTCTCCGGGGTTTATGAAAACCGTCTGATCATCGTTATACGCAATGACGGCCTGCGAAAAGATGCCGGCAATGTGGCCAACCAACTGTTTGGCGGGTTGGGGACGGCGGGCGGCCATAAGAATATGGCCCGTGCGGAAATCCTGTTTGAAAACTTGAAAACAAAGGTTGGGACCTCGGATCAGAAGGCTACGACCCATTGGATAATCGATAAATTCAGAGAGATCGAATAGTATGCCGCCGATAAATCCCCCCATGCGTGTCAAAATTCTCGGATCCGGCACCTGTGTCCCGTCCCTTCAAAGGAGTTCCTGTTCGGCGGCAGTATCCTTTGATGATACGGTTTTTTTGCTCGATATCGGGCCCGGCACCATGCGACGCCTGCTTGAGGCGAACATTTCGATCTTCGATGTGACCCACATCGGTTTAAGCCATTTCCATCCCGATCATAGCGGCGAACTCGTCTCGTTTCTCTTTGCCAACAAGTATCCGGATGGCAGCCTACGGCAAAAACCGTTGACAATTATCGGCGGAAGCGGTTTTCTATCCTTTTTCCAAAAATTAAGCGACGCTTACGGGGACTGGATTGACGCGGGCGGAAAGCTTGAACTGATAGAAATGGCGGATACGCCAATTGATGAAAGAGGTTTCCCCGGCTTTTCAGTTCAAACCTCCCCTGTCCGCCATCGCCCGGAAAGCATCGCCTTCCGGATTAACGGCCCGAACAAGACGAGCGTGGTTTACTCCGGAGATACGGATGTCAGCGAAAACCTGATTTGGCTTGCCGCTGATACGGATGTGTTGATTTGTGAGTCCGCGCTGCCCGAAGGGCTGAAAGTCGAGGGCCATTTGACGCCGGCGCTTGCCGGCGAAATGGCAAGCCGGGCCAATGTTAAAAGGCTTGTCCTGACCCACTTTTACCCGGAATGCGATCGGGTTGATATTGAAAAACAATGCCGATCCACATATGCCGGCGCCCTTGAGTTGGCCAGGGATCTGTTATGTTTAACGCTTGAAGGGAAATCATGAGATATTACCCGATCAATCTGAATATCCACGGACGGCATTGCCTGGTGGTAGGCGGCGGCGAGGTGGCCTCCCGAAAGGTAGAAACCCTTTTGGATTGCGGCGCGACGGTCACGGTGGTCAGCCCGGTATTTACCGGGGCGCTTGAAAGCATGAGGGAGGACCCGAATGTAAGGCTGCTTTACCGCTCCTATGAACCCGCAGACCTGGAGGAGAAGTTTCTGGTCATCGGCGCCACCGATGATATGGCGCTCAACCGCCGTATCAGCGCGGATGCCGAAAACCGCCGGATGCTTTGCAACATTGCCGATGTACCCGAAGCCTGCAATTTTATCCTGCCTTCCGTCATCCGACAGGGAGACTTCGTGCTGACCATTTCGACATCCGGTAAAAGCCCGGCCTTTGCCAAACACCTTCGCCGCCGGCTGGCGGCTGACTACGGCATCGAATATGCCCGATTCCTGCAGTTAATGGGCGCCATCCGAAAACGGCTACTGGCTGAAGAGCACGCGCCTGAAGCCCATAAGCATCTGTTTCAGCGCCTCATCGAAAACGATCTGGTGGAACTGATCCGGAAAGATGAAGTCGGGCAAATCAACCGGGTTCTTTTTGAAGTTCTGGGCGAGGGGTTTGACTATAACGCCTTGATCAATGAATCCGCCGACTCGCAGGAGGAAGGCCCATGACGGCGGCGCTTATCATCATTATATTTCTCTATATGCTGAGTTCAGCCGCATACCTGGGATTTTTTATGATGCAGAACAAAATACTGCAGCCCATCGCCTACAGTGTTTTGATGGGCGGTTTTCTCCTGCATACCGGCCTAATGGGCTATCAGTATGTGCAGATCGGACAGATGCCGGTGCAGAACCTGCATCAAACCCTTTCTTTCGCCGCCTGGGCCCTCGCCGGTGTCTATCTGTTGCTTAGGTACCGGTTTCACCTAAAAATTCTGGGGGCCTACACCGCCCCCCTGACCACCCTGATGATGATCGTCGCCTTCTGCGTTCCCCAGACGACAGAGACGCCTTCAACTATCTTAAACAGTATTTGGCTTATCATTCACGTCGCCATTATTTTCATCGGAGAGGCCGCACTGGCTCTGGCCGGGGGGACCGGGGGGCTCTATCTGCTCCAGGAACACGCCATCAAAACGAAAAACACGCGGTTCTTCTTCAAACGGCTGCCGTCTCTGGAGTTTCTCGATAGTGCGGGATACATGTTTATCATAACCGGATTTACCCTGCTTACCGTTGGTTTGATCACCGGTTTTATCTATGCGGAAAAGGTCTGGGGTAAAATCTGGAGCTGGGATCCCAAGGAAATATGGTCGGTCATTACCTGGTTGATCTATGCCGCCCTGCTTCATGAACGACTGGTTGCCGGCTGGCGGGGGCGTCGCGCCGCTATTATGGCGATTATCGGATTTGCCGCGCTGATCTTTACCTTCTTCGGCGTAAATTTCTTTTTAGAGGGCCACCATAATGAATTTACCCGATGGTAACCGACAGGCGCCAAAACCGCAAGCGGTCTCCCCGGCATCGCTCGAAATTATTCTGATCGGGGTCAACCACCGCACTGCGCCCGTGGAACTCAGGGAAAAGCTGGGTTTTACGGCCGAAGAAACCGAAAGTCTCCTGACCACGCTCCGTAAGCTCTCCTTTATCCAGGAGGTCCTCTTGGTTTCGACATGCAACCGGGTGGAAGTGCTTATCACCACCGACCAACCGAAAACCGCCAGGGAAATGTTGTCATCTTATATCGCCGAATGGAAATCCATACCAGCTTCCAAGCTTGAATCCGCTGTTTATGTTTATTCCGGTAATGATGCGATACGCCATGTTTTCCGGGTCACGGCGAGCCTGGACTCCATGATGCTGGGTGAGCCTCAGATTCTGGGCCAGGTTAAGGCGGCCTATAGAAGTGCCGTTGAAACAAAAACTGCCGGGGTCATTTTAAACCGGTTGCTCCATAAAGCATTCTCGATAGCCAAACGGGTCAGAAAAGAGACCGGCATCGGAGGGCATGCGGTCTCCATCAGTTATGCCGCTATTGAACTGGCCAAAAAAATTTTCGATTCGCTGGCGGATAAATCCGTCCTGATGGTCGGCGCCGGCGAAATGGCCGAGCTGGCTGTGGAGCATCTGATACGGAGCCATCACTCCGGCAATATTTTTGTCGCCAACCGAACCTTTTCCATGGCGGTTGAACTGGCCGGCCGGTTTAACGGAACCCCCCTTCGGTTCGAGGAAATCCACGAAGCCCTGCCTTCTGTGGATATTATCGTGAGCTCCACCGGCGCCCCCGACTATGTCATCCGTCGTGACCATGTCAAACCAATTATGAGGCGACGTAAAAACCGGCCCCTCTTTTTTATCGATATTGCCGTTCCCCGGGATATAGACCCGGCCATTAACCGAATCCCCAATGCCTATTTGTATGACATCGACGATCTGCAGGGCGTGATCGATGAGAACATCAAGATCCGGCATAAAGAATCCGTTGCCGCGGAACGTATTATCGACGAGGGGGTGATCCGGTTTCGAAACTGGTATGAGAACCTTGATGTTGTTCCCACGATTGTGGCGCTTCGGGAAAAACTGCACGCCATTGCGGCGGCTGAACTCAATAAGACCCTCCATTCCTTAGACTTGTCTGAAGCAGAACAGGAAGCCTTAAAAAAAATGACCGAAGCCATGGTCAAAAAAATGCTTCATGACCCCACGATGTTTCTAAAAAATCCCGGCTCTCACCGAAACAAATCCGCGTATCTTGATTTAACCCGCAATCTTTTCAAACTCGACGATGAAATTGAATAACAAACCGGCAGGTGGTATATACTTAAACAGAGCCGACTCGGGGGTCTTGCGCATTTCATTTTATGCTTTACATTATATTTTTAACCATGGTACTGAAAATCCTCTAATAACTGGTAAAGTGGCCGATAGATCGCGTACTTTTGAATAATTTACGGACAGATAGTCGCCGAATGAATAAAAAGAGGGGGGAAGCCTGATTATGAAACAAGAAGATCTCGATTATTTCAAGGAGCTTCTTACAAAACGGCTGGATGAACTTCTCAATCAGGCCGATGATACGGTTTCTGATATGAATGATCCAAAGGATAATTTCCCGGACCCAACGGATCGGGCCTCGTATGAAGCGGATCGGAATTTTGAACTCCGAATCCGGGATCGGGAGCACAAGCTGATCAAAAAAGTCAAGAAAGCGTTGGATCGCATTGAAAACGGCACCTTTGGGATCTGTGAGAAATGCGGCGAGGACATTTCAATCGAACGCTTGAAGGCCCGGCCGGTCACTACCCTGTGTATCGAGTGCAAAACCAAAGAAGAAGCTTTAGAGAGAGCTCTTGGATTATAATTGCGGAAAGATTGACTTACATATTCATTCAACCGCTTCCGACGGAACCCGGACCCCATATGAGATACTGAGCCTGGCGACTGAGCTTGGCTTGAAAGCCATTTCGATCACAGACCATGATTCTGTAGAGGGAGTAAAAGCACTTTTAAAAACCGGTGAGCGCACTGAAACCGAATTATTAACCGGTGTGGAAATCAGTGCCGCACCGCCCCCCGCCTTTAATCTTCCCGGAAGCATTCATATTCTGGGTTATGGAATGGATATTGACAACAAAAAGCTGGCGGAAGCGCTGAATAAGCAGCAGCAATCCCGGATCAATCGAACTCCGAAAATCATCAGCCGTTTGAATGACATGGGGATTGCCGCGAGCCTTGCCGATATCCAAAGCCAGAGCGAAAATGAACAGATCGGAAGGCCCCATATCGCCCAATGGCTGGTAAAAAATGGCCATGCCGCCTCCATGGATGACGCTTTTGACAAATTCCTCGGCAAAGGCCGGCCCGCCTATGTGGAAAAAGAACGCATGCCGATGAACGAAACCATTCAGAAAATCCGGGCCAGTGGGGGAATCGCTGTTCTGGCCCATCCGGGGCTCCTCAAATTCAATGATAGGTCTGAATACGAAAGGTTCGTAATCGAACTTGTGTCCATGGGGCTGCAGGGTATTGAGGTCTACTACCCGGAGCATTCGGCCGCTCAACGGTCCTTTTTTAAATATTTAGCCGACAAATTAGGCCTTCTCATATCCGGCGGCACGGATTTTCACGGCGATTTGACACCGGAAATTCAGTTGGGCGCCGGAAGAGGTGATCTCTACATTCCCTACGCCATCTATGAATCGATAGTTGACGCCATAACATTAAACACCCATCATTAAATTCGGACTATGGAAAACAAGCATCTTGAAGATTTGGAAAACCGGATTAGTTATTCCTTTTACGATAAGAATCACTTGAAAACCGCCCTTCGGCACAGTTCTTTTGTCAATGAACAGCCTGAAGCCCAAATCGAAGATAACGAACGCTATGAGTTTCTGGGTGACGCCGTTTTAAACCTGATTATCAGCCATATACTCATGGACCGATATCCGGCCCTGGCAGAGGGCGACTTGTCAAGAACCCGGTCCTATCTTGTCAATGAAAACCAGCTGGCGGAACTCGCAAGAAACATTCGGCTGGGAGCGTCCATTGAACTGGGCAAAGGCGAATTACAGACAAAAGGCCGGAAAAAGAAGTCGATCCTCGCTGATGCGTTTGAGGCCCTGACCGCCGCCGTTTATTTAGACGGCGGGTTTGACCGGACATTTAATATGCTTGTCCACCTCTTTGCCCCTCTCTTGGACCGGGTGGAAATGCCCGAACAATACCGGGATTATAAGAGCCAGCTCCAAGAGATGGTACAGACCCGGTTCAAGACAACACCAGTCTATACCGTGGTTGAAGAATCGGGCCCGGACCATGACAAAACCTTCAAAGTCGAATTGTCTGTCGGCAGCACCCAGACCCGGGGAACCGGCAAAAACAAAAAAAGCGCGGAGCAGGCGGCCGCCAAAAAGGCTATGGACCTGCTTGAAGCCGAATAATGGCCAAACCATTCGTCATCCCCATCTTCCTGCCCCATTCAGGATGCCCGCACCGCTGCGTGTTCTGCAATCAGACCGCCATTACGGGTAATACCGAAAAATTTCCAACCCCGGATGCCTTGCGGGCGGAAATCGACCGCCTGATGCCATACAAGAGGGAAAACCGGGGGAAAACCGAAGTCTCATTCTATGGGGGGAATTTTCTCGGACTAAGTTCGGAAAAAATCCGTATGTGCCTGGATACCGTGGCATGCTATGCGGATTCGAATTTGATCGACGGTATCCGGTTTTCGACACGGCCGGACACTATTACCCCGGAAAACCTCAAGCGGATAGAAGGCTATCCGGTCTCCACGATAGAGATTGGCGTGCAGTCCATGGCGGAAAACGTCCTATCGCTTTCAAAACGCGGGCACAGCGCCGCAGCCACCCGGCAGGCGGTGCCCATGTTGAAACAAACATCCTGTCAAATCGGCATTCAGATAATGATCGGCCTTCCGGGAGACAACGAAGTGGCCGCCGCACTGACCGCCCGGGAAATCGTTGGGATGGCCCCGGATTTTGTCCGGATTTACCCCACCCTTGTCATCAGGGGAAGCCGCTTGGCCCGATGGTACCGGCAAAACCGTTTCGTCCCGCTTTCGATTAACGCCTGCGTAAAACGAGTCAAAGAACTATACCAATTATTTACGGCGCATCATATCACGGTGATCCGGATGGGCCTTCAGGCCACTGAGGGCCTTTCCCGCGGCAGCGTCCTCGCCGGACCCTATCACCCGTCAATGGGGCATATGGTACTCTCTGAGATTATGCTGGACGAGGCAAAAAAGAAACTCCAGGGTCTTGCAGGGGATCATACCGAAGTCAGTCTGCGGATCCATCCGAAAAGTTTCTCCCGGATGCAGGGGTTAAACCGCAAAAACCTGACCGAGTTGAAAAAGAGCTTTCATCTGTCCCGCATTCACCTGGTGCCCGATCCAAATATGGCGGAATTGTCGGTCTCGGTTAACTAGCGGCCTCATGCTGTTCGGACGGCTGTTTCGCCCCGATTTTCCTCCCGCAAGAGGAACCGCCTGTATTCATACATTTTTGACAAAGACTTGACCGCCTGTTCGGGGGTGGGAAAAAAAAGTCCCTTATAACGATGGTTGGCAAGGGTATACACCGTGGGATCGGTTTCATCCTTAATCATACTCACCCCGAAAACAGGTTTATGGTAGGTCTGCATCAGCGAAACGATATGGTCAACATATTTCTTTTCAAATTCCTCGTATGTTTGGCTGACTTTTTCCAGAAAATCCTCCGTATGGGTCGGATCCGATAAGCGGACCGATCCCGTCAGCCAGGATACCATATGCCGTCTGCCCATGATGCCCAGATTGATAACGCCATCACAACCATCCCATTTCATCAGGGCTTCCAGGACGGTGGTGGGGATACTAAGATCACTCTCGCCCACCAGATCGATGGGATTCGAACGGCTCCAATAGGGGGGTAGAATCCCATCAATGGCCTCAATTATATCCGAGTTCAGTTCCGGCACTACCAGGCCGTAGGCTTCGCACAGATCGGCGGCCACCACCCCCCAGCCGCCTCCCCAGGTCATGATCGCCACACGATTTCCCTTGGGTAGGGGAAGCGATGAAAAGGCTGCCGAAAGATCCAAAAGATCCAAGGGTTTTTCCACTTTTACGATACCAGCCTGCCGACATACGGCATTAAACACCCGGTTGTTTGAGGCAAGAGCGCCCGTATGGCTGGAAGCCGCTTTGATTCCCGCCTGGGTCTGTCCGCCCTTTAACAACACGATAGGTTTTTTCTGGCCCACCCGCCGGGCGCTTTCGAAAAACCGGCGGCCGTTTTTGACGCTCTCGATGTAGAGCATCACGGTCTCTGTCAGCTCATCGACCTCAAAGGCATCCAGATAGTCTTCAATGGTAATCATGGCCTCGTTTCCGGATCCGCAGAATCCCCGTATCCCGATACCCTGGAGTTCGGCAAAAGCGAGCAGTTGATTGCCCATATTGCCGGACTGGGCAACCACGCTTGTCGCCCCGGGCTTGGGGCGAACATGGGTGCCGGTACAGTAGAAATTGATATGCGGATTGCAAATCCCCATGGTATTCGGCCCGATAATATGGATGCCGGCAGCCCGGGCCTCATCCACCAGCGCCCGCTCCAACCTGGTCCCCTCGGCCCCGGTTTCCGAAAACCCTGAAGCGATCAGCAGCATGCTTTTAATGCCTTTTTCTTTGAACTCCGGGATCAGTTTTTTGACATGGACGGCGGGGATGGTGACGACCCCTACATCCACAGGCCCCGGAATTTCTCTGATCGAAGGATAGACCGGACGGCCGGCAATAGTGCCGCCCTTTGGGTTGACCAGATAGATATCGCCTTCAAAGCCGCCGCTTATGGTGTTGGTTAAAAGATTGTATCCCCATTTGCCGAACCGGGATGAGGCGCCAATGAATGCCACGGATCGTGGATAAAACAATCCGCCTACGGCCCGTGGATCCACGGGTTCTATAGACGACTTCCGCTCGGCAGCATCCCCTTTGATTACAAGGGCATCCACCGCTACCGGACGTCCTTGAGAGGTTATTAACAAAGGGTTGATGTCGATTTCCCTGATATCGGCATGTTCCTCGGCGATTCGGGCCAGCCCTGTCAGGGTTTGGACTAACAACTCCCGATGGACCCGTGTTTCGCCACGCACCGCATCAAGCATGGCCGAAGATCGGAGTTCGGTGATCATTTCAGCGGCGTCAGCATCGGTAATCGGTGCCAGGCGGAATGTTACATCCGACAACGCCTCGGTAAATATGCCGCCCAATCCGAACATGACGACCGGCCCATACGTCTCATCATTAAAAAGACCGGCCACGAATTCCCGGTTCCCATCAATTTGAGGCTGAACCAAAAAGGCCGCCAACCGGTCGCCGGCTGACTCAGCAATCGCCTTTGCCGCGGCTTCCACCGCTTCCTCGGTTTTCAGGTTCAGATGAACCAACCGGTTTTCGGTTTTATGCAACAGCTCTGCGCCCAGCCCCTTGAGCACCACCGGAAATCCGATTTCTTTCGCAGCGGCAACGGCCTCTTCAATATCTTGGGCGCTTTTCTCTGAAACCACCGGCACCCCATAGGAGGATAGAAAGGCTTTGGCATCATATTCCGATAGCACGCTCTGGTTTTTTTGGGAGGATGACCTGTCTTTACCGGAGGTGGCGTCCATGTGGCATATCCTTTCCGGACCCTATTTCAATCCATGCTTAAAAAATTCGTTTGAATCCATAGATTCTGGTTTTTTCGTATGTTTCTTCGGCGCCGTTGCCTCCTTGAAACATTCATAGGCGGTGTGATCCGATTCGGGTATGGGGAGCCGTCCGGTTTCAAGGTCAATCTTGGTAAAAACGACGCTTTCGGGCACAGGAAATACCCTTTCGGGTTTATCCGAAAGGACCTGTTCCATAAAATCAAGCCATATTGGACTGGCGGCCCGCGACCCCGTTTCCTTCTTACCCAGCGACTGTTCCTGGTCAAAACCTACCCATACGCCCGTCACGCATCGGGGGGTATATCCGATAAACCAGGCATCATATAGATTATTGGTAGTCCCGGTTTTGCCTGCCACAGGCCGATTTAAGGCTTTTACCCGCCATCCGGTGCCGGATTGCACCACTTCCTTTAACAGATGCGTAATCACATAGGCCGTACTCTCGTCAATAACCCGCTCCTGCTTGGCTTTACTCTCAAAGATCACGTTGCCGTGGCGGTCCTCGATCCGCGTAATATAATTCGGCTCAATCAATACGCCCTGGTTGGCAAACACGGAATAGGCCTTGACAATCTCGAGCAGGGATAGCCCGGATGAGCCCAGCGCCAGGGACAGATCCCTGTCCAATTGACTCACGATGCCCAGTTTATGCGCATAATCAATGGCATAGTCGATGCCGATATCCCGTAAAATCTTTACGGTAATAATGTTGCGCGACTTGATCAAGCCGGTGCGAAAAAGGGTTGGCCCGTGAAAGGTTTGATCATAATTTTTGGGTTTCCAGGTAAAATCGTGCTTCGTATCTTCAAATACGATGGGAGAGTCAAAAATGACTGTGGCCGGTGTGTATCCTTTGTCAAGGGCGGCGGCGTAAATGATCGGCTTAAACGCCGATCCGGGTTGCCGCCTGGATTGGATCGCCCGATTAAACTGGCTCTCAGAAAAATCCCGACCGCCGACCATCGTATTGACGCGTCCTGTTCCCGTTTCGATGCAAAGCAATGCCGCCTGAACCTTGGGAATCTGGGTAAGCGCCGCCTGCCATTCATCGGTCTCTGTGCGCCGTTTTTTTATGCGTACCCGGATAACATCGCCCACTGAGAGCACATCGCCCGGTTTTCGAATCCTGTGGCGGGTATATCGCTTTTCCGGATTCGCAGGCCGGGCCCATTTCATATCCGATAAATAGATAACCCCCCGTTCATCACCGATGCGCACGGTTACCGTACCTGCGGCGTCGTTCACCTCGATAACCACGCCCCTGATTCGTCGGCCCGGGTGCAACGGATCCGTCTCGATTTCTTTTTGAACCTCCCGGGAAAAGGATTCAATGGCTTCATGGGACAAATGTCTGATCGGCCCACGATACCCCTGACGTTTGTCCAGGGCATACAGACCCTTTTTTACAGCGTTTCTTGCCGTCTCCTGCATATTTACATCCACCGCGGTATATACCGTTAAACCATCCGTATAAACCTTTTCCCTGCCGTACTTTTCGATCAGTATCCGTCTGATATGTTCAGAGTAATACGGTACATTCCCCATAAACCAGTTTTTCCGGCTCTTTATTTCAAGTTCACGGGCAATCGCCCGATCCGCCGCGCGATCAGATATCATACCTTCCTGTACCATCCGGTTTAACACATAAATCTGCCGCTGCTTGGCAAGTTCCGGATGTTTATAGGGTGAATAGCGACTGGGTGCCTGGGGTAGTCCGGCAAGCATCGCGCATTCCGAAAGATTCAGTTTTTCTGCGGATTTTCCAAAATAGTTCTGCGCTGCGGCTTCCGCCCCGTAAGCCCCGTGGCCCAAATATATCTGGTTGAGATACAAAAAAAGAATCTGTTCCTTGCTAAACCGCTTATCAATCCGGTATGCCAGAATGGCTTCCTTGATTTTTCTCGAATAGCTTCGCTCATGTGTCAAAAAGAATGACCGGGTGACCTGCTGGGTGATGGTACTGCCGCCCTGAACAATCCGTCCGGCTTCCAGGTTCTTGAAGAACGCCCGGATAATACTGTGAAAATCAATTCCTTCGTGTGCATAGAATCGGGCATCCTCGGCGGCAATAAAGGCATTGATCAGATTCTCCGGCATCCTGTCCAGAGGAGTCACGATGCGGCGTTGGTTATAGAATTCGGCGATTTTTTGGTTACCTTGTGAATACACCGTGCTAATAACCGGGGGTTGGTAGTCTTTCAGACTCGTTATTTTCGGCAACCCCGAGGCAAAATAGACATACAGACCGGCCATACCCGCTACTGCCGCAAAAATGCAGATGATCAGTAATAGCCCGATCCATTTAAAAATCGTTCTCATTTAATTTGTTTGTCCCCCAATATCTGATGGCTTTGTAAAAAGTCCAATATCTGTGTTGCGCTTCCGTCCCTCGAAATTTCACGTACAGCTAAGTACGCTGCATTTCTCGGGATTTTGCGCGCCCCCGGATCTTAACTGGGGCTTGAACTTCCAAGGAACTCGACAATATTTAATATTATCTTAGAAGCTTCCACTGCTGTCATTCCGATCCTCC
>JAGXLR010000154.1 GCA_018334555.1 Desulfobacterales bacterium | reverse complement strand
GCGTCCGCATTGTCATTTCGAGCGGTAGCGAGAAATCTTTAACAATCAAGATTCCTCGTCACTTTCGTTTCTCGGAATGACAGCAGCGGAAGCTTCTAAGATAATATTAAATATTGTCGAGTTCCTTAGAAGTCCAATATCTGTGTTGCGCTTCCGTCCCCCCGGAATTTCACGTACAGCTAACTACGCTGTATTCCTCGGGATTTTGCGCGCCCCCGGATCTTAACTGGGGCTTGAACTTTTTACTTTGCCATCCTAAAATTGATTTTTTACGAGATTGTCAAACCTAAATTGGCGTTTCAATTTTTTGAAGGTTAAAGGCTGTTGGGGATCAAGCGGCCGATGTCGGATTATAACCTTATGCGGCGCCCGATCCGTCCGGAGAGGCAGCTTCCCCGGTCTATTGGATACCGGGGAAGCTGAGAGTGAAAGGGGTCTTAGATCTCTTCAACCGTAATCGCACCAGCCTCACACACTTCCACGCAAGACTCGCAGCCGAGGCATTCCTCGGCATTTACCGGGACCGATTTTCCATCCTGCATCTCAAATACTTCCACCGGGCAGACATCCACACATTCCTCGCACCCTTCACACTTTTCCGCATCAACAATGGGATTAAACGCCATTTCAAAATCTCCTTTCATCAATTGATTGATTTGAGAAAAAGCCTGATTTTATATAAATACCTAGCGTAACTTAATAAACCGGGATAAGAGAATTTTCATATACCAATCATTAATGGGAGTCAAGCCCTGTTCATGTTTTTTTAGTTTCCAAAAGGTTGACCACCATGCGGCCATCTGAGCCGGAGACCGCCGCGGTATCCGGATTCTCAGAAGCCATTCGATCAAGGAGCGCTGCCGGGGAGCCGACCGGCAGGACGGCGACCGTCAGAACCACGCCGGCGCCGGCCCCCGCCGTCGGAAAAGATTCCATGGACAAGGGTACGCTCCCGGACGGCTGGCTGCTCTCGACCAATTCGGCCATATAGCCCCTGAATGCCGCCTGAAAAGCTTTATCCGCCGGCAGCGGGTCAAATGTCTGAACGATCTCCGAATGGGGGACAAACTCAATGAGATGCTCGAAAACAGCCCGGCTCGTTGTAATGTAGACAGGGCTGGATTCTTTTTCCGAGGCCGGCAGGCGAAGCCATGCCAGCACACGGTTGGCGGTCTGGTATTCGCCGATATCCTCGGCCGCATATATTTCATAAGGCGGCAAACGGGTTGTCGCATCCCCTTTCAACTCGGAGAACATCTTTTTTCGATCAAGTTCCGAGGCTTTTAGATCGTTATTCAGCTCTATCTGCTGTATATCGAATTCCTGGGCGAGGTAAAGAAATAAACGGGCCGTAAAAACGGGGTCCGCCTCCGGCGGCCGGGATTTTTGCCCCAGTATCTCGGAGCGGATTTCAGCGACAAAGGATTCATTGTAAAACTCTTGTCCGGCCGTCGCCTTGAACGCATCCATATGGCCCTGGTGCGTCTGTCCCCAGTTTTTAGATTTCCTGGCAGCTTCCAGGATCGCCTCTTCCTGGCCCTGAACCGGCGTGCGCACCTCGATTTTATCCGCTGAGGCGGCCTGGTTGACGGGTTCGGGCGCATTGCCGGCAACCGGCTGATATATGATAAATGATCCCAGATGCTCACGGATAAGATCAATCATATCGCCGGAGGCGCAGGTAAACGGAAAATAGACCGGTTTCACGATATCATTCACCTCCTCCGATTTTCTGATCATGGACTTCGATGCCCCTGGCCTGGAGTTCTTCCCGGATCCGGTCGGCCGTTTCAAAATCGCCCTGCTTCCTGGCCGATGCCCGCCGGGTCATTAGCTCGCGGATTTCCGGATCCATTTCGGCCGAGGTAAAATTAAATATTTTAAGCACCTGATCAATACTTTTAAAGCTTTCAAGAATTTTTTCGGCATCCGCCGGGCTCAAGCGACGGCTGTCGATTAGCCGGTTGATCTGTCGGATCGCCTTGAATATGGCCGCCATGGCATGCGGCAGGTTGAGATCATCATCCATTGCATGGATGAAGCCCTGCTTGATGTCGTAGACCAGCTGGTCGATTTCCGGATAGGGCTCGCCCGAGTCAATGTTTAAAAGCGCGCGGACACAGGCATCCAATCGGTCCAGCGTATTTTTTGCCTGGACCAGCCGATCGCGATCAAAGGCCAAAGGCTTTCGGTAGTGCCCGGAAAGCAGCCAGAACCGGATTTGCCGGGGGGTAAACCCTTCGCCGAAAAGGCCGTCCACTGTCGGAAGGGCCGGCCTTTCACCGTCATTTCCCTGCACTGCCGGCTCAACGCGTTCGCAATGGAGCCAGAACCGTGCCAGGGGTTTTCCGGTCAGCGCCCGGGCGATCGCCATTTCATTCTCATGATGCGGAAACAAGAGATCCCGGCTGCTGGTATGGATGTCAAAGGTTTCCCCGAGATACTTCATTGACATGGCCGCACACTGGATATGCCAGGACGGCCGGACGTTGCCCCATTTGGTCTTTACATACAGCCCCCGCTTCAAGTCGGAAAGGCGCACCCGCTTTAACAGGGTAAAATCCTTTGGGTTGTTTTTCTCATAGTCATCCAGATCAACAGTGGCCCCCAGTTTGATTTTGTTCAAATCAATGCCGGAGAGCCTGCCGTAGTCCTCCATGGCGGCAATATTAAAGTATACGCAGCGCATCCTTTCATAGGCCGCCCCCATATCCACGAGTTTGCCGGTGATTTCGACCATCTCGTCAATATTTTCGCTGGCCTTTGGGTATTCATCGGCGGGCTTTACCCCGAGCGCCGCCAGATCCTTTTTGAACAGATCGATATAGCGTCCGGTAAATTCGGCCAAATTCTCGCCAGTCGCCTCGGATCCCTTGATGGTTTTATCATCATAGTCAGTGATGTTCATGACATGGGTCACATCATAGCCGCGGTATGAGAAATAGCGGGATAGGATATCGGCGAAAACATAGCGTCGGCTCTGGCCGATGTTCATCCGCGAATCCGCGGTCGGGCCGCAGGAATAGATCGATACCCGACCCGCCTTCAACGGCTCGAAAGCATCGACGGCCCGGCTCATGGTGTTAAACAGCCGGATATCATCCTTTTTCTTTACCTCAAACAACGGGGTGCTCAGATACCTCTCCCCGCTATCCGGAAATATGGTTACAATCGTGCCCCGATCCATGGCGGCCGCCTTCTGGAGCGCAATCGCCATGGCCGCGCCGCTGCTCATCCCGACAAAGAGGCCTTCCTCCCGACTCAGCCGCCGGGTCATTTCAAATGCGGCCTCGTCATCGATGTTAACCTTCTCGTCCAACCACTTCTTCTCAAATATCTCCGGCCGATAGGCCTCCTTCAGGTTTTTAAGCCCCTGGATCTTGTGGCCGAAATAGGGCTCCACACCGATAATTTTTATGTCCGAATCATATTGCCTCAACCGCCGGGCTATCCCCATCAATGTCCCGGTCGTCCCCATGCTGGCGACAAACATGGTGATATCCCCGCCGGTCTGCCGGATAATTTCTTCTGCCGTCCCCCTATAATGGGCCATCCAATTGGCCTCATTATTATACTGGTCCGTCATAAAATATCTATCCGGATATTGCCGGGCCAGGCGATAGGCCTCCTCTATGGCGCCGTCTGTTCCCAAATGGCCGGGGGTTAAAAGAATCTCCGCCCCCCGCGCGCTTAGGATCTTACGGCGCTCAATACTAACGGATTCCGGCATGACAAGCAGAAGCCGGTAGCCCTTGACCGAACAAACCATGGCAAGACCGATGCCCGTATTTCCGCTCGTTGCCTCAATCACGGTCTTATCAGGGGAGAGCTCGCCGGATCGCTCACCGGCCTCGACCATTGACAGGGCCGGCCGATCCTTGATCGATCCGCCGGGATTCAGGCATTCGATTTTAGCCCAAATATGCACATTCGGATTCGGATTCAAACGCCGGATTTCAATCAGCGGCGTATTTCCGATTGCCTCTAGTATCGTCTTGCCCATTGATTCGCCTCTTGTTTCTCCATCATCCGGCTGATATCGGGTTTGGCCTCATATAGTAATGCCTAATGGCAGCTGCGTCCGATCAACTATAAAAGCGCCTGCAGTTTGTCAGTCAATGCCCTTAAAATTTCATCTTTGACGGCACCCTCATCCTGCGAGGCGTCTATGACGGTAAACCGTACCGGGTCCCGCCTGGCCAGGTCCAGATAACCGGCCCGGATTTTCTGATGAAATGCCAGGTCCTCTTTTTCGAAACGGGTCTCACGGTCCGTGCGGGCGCCCCGCTTGACCTCCTGCCAGGCCCGCTTCAAGCCGATCGTCGGTTCCAAATCGAGGATAAACGTCATATCCGGCAAAAAATCAGCCAGCACCCGCTGATTCAGATCATGAATCAATGCCATATCCAGCGCCCTCGCATATCCCTGGTACACAACGGTTGAATCGTGGAACCGATCACATATAACGGTTTTGCCGCTGGAAAGGGCCGGCCGGATCAGCTCCTGGATATGCTGATTGCGGTCGGCCGCATATAATAACAGCTCGGTGCCCGGATGCATCCCACGGCTGTCCGGATCCAGAAGAATGGCCCGTATCCGCCGGCCGATAGCGGTCCCGCCCGGCTCCTTGGTGATCATGCACCGGTGCCCCTTTGCGCTCAGATAATCGGCGATATGACGAATCTGGGTGGTTTTCCCCGCCCCTTCAATCCCTTCAAAGGTAATAAACATCCATTTATTCTCTCGTTATTCCGATCGCCCCGCCGTTTTCCCCTTGTAAAAAAACCGCTCCAGGGGTTTATGATATCCGGTCCAGTCTTCGTCCGCAGTTTGGCTTTCCATAAATTCCCGGATACCATTCATTTTAGCATCTATTTCATCCAGATAATTCAACATCACCGCTTCCAGAGTTTTTGGGGGCTCTGGAGACCCGTATTCCCGGTTGCCATGATGGCTGACTATCATATGTTTAAGCAGCATGGCGGTTTTTTCGGGAAACGCATCGATTGCGTCTATTTTTTCCTGAAGCATCTCCACCCCGATCACAATATGGTTGATCAGCCGGCCTTCGTCAGAGTAATCGATCCGACGATCGTAGACGAATTCTTTAATTTTACCGATATCATGAAGAATCGCGCCGGTCAAAAGCAGGTCCCGGTCAATTCCGCTGTAATGATCCGCAATCCGTTCGGCGAGAAGCGCAAGCGACAGGGTGTGCTCGAGCAGCCCGCCAAGATAGGCATGATGCATTTTTTTGGCGGCCGGCGCAATTTTAAATTTTTCGACAAAGCTCGCGTCAGACCAGAATAGCTGCAAAAGGGCGTTTAAATCCCGGTTTTTGACGGAATTCGAGACATCTTTGAGCCTGGAGAGCATCGATTCCGGGTCCCGGCGTGTGGCCGGCAAAAAATCCGTAATATCAATATCATCCGGTGCCAGCGGGGCCATGTATTTAACCACGACCTGGGGCGCCCCACGGTATTCCGAGACGCTGCCCCGGATATTCACAAAATCACCGGAGGCCGGTGTTTCTATAAAATCATCGATGTTATCCCATAGAACCCCTTTGACGGATCCGGACTTATCGGATAATACGATGGTCATATAATTACCGCCATCCTTTTTCTGAGACAATTGTTTTTCTGCCAACACGAAATTATCGTTTACTGCCTCGCCGGATTTCAACTCATTAACAAAGATATTTTTCATTCTGGCCGCCTTTATGATAAAAGCTAAAAAAAGATTTACGGTTCAAGGTGCAGATGCGAAGTTATCGTCGATTTATACTGGAAATTACGCTGGGCTTCAAGTTAAGAAACCCGTGACGGATCAGGATAACCTGTTCAAACCGCTTGTTATGGATTAAATTGATACGCCGCCGGATTAAAAGCCAAAAAGATAAGCGCCCACCGGATAGTTGCCGTATTGCCTTGATTGCCGCCGCTTTCCTTGCCTGTGCATGCGCCGTCGGCCTGGCCGAACCCCTGCCGGTTGACAAGGGCGCCGACCAAGATAGACCATGGCGCATCACCGCGGATCAGCTGATCTATAAAAAGCCCGAAAAAACATATATCGCCAGGGGCAATGTGGTCATAAAAAAGGCAGCCACTGAACTCTCAGCCGATTTCGTCCGGTTAAATGAGGCAGCCATGGAAGCCGTGGCCACCGGCAATGTCATTTTACTCACCCGGGAAGGCAGGCTAACCGGCAGACAAATGCGGATGGACCTGGATTCCCAAACCGGAACGGTTTATGACGGATTGATTTTTATTGAAAGAAAGAATTTCTATATACGGGGCGACACGATTAAAAAAACCGGAAAAAGCAGGTATACGATTAATCGCGGCAGCCTGACCAGCTGTGACGGAGAGGTGCCGGACTGGCGGGTGACCGGCCGGGATTTGGCCGTCAGGATAGGGGGATACGGATCGGTCCATCATGCGGCCCTATGGGCAAAGAAGATGCCCGTCGCCTATCTCCCCTATTTCATATTTCCGGTCGAACGCAACCGCCAATCCGGGTTTCTATCACCGGAAATCGGATATTCGGACAGAAACGGGGTGGAATATGTTCAGCCGTTTTTCTGGGCCATTAACCGCAGCTGTGACGCCACCTTTTATTATCACCATATCCAGAACAGGGGGGAAAAATTCGGCGGGGAGTTCCGCTACTTGTTAAGCAACCGGAGCAAGGCCACCATGATGCTCGACAGCATGAGTGACCGAAAGGTGGATGATGGAACGCACCCGGAGAGCCCCTGGGGCTATACGGACGACGATTATTTACGCCCCAACTCGGACCGCTACTGGTTCCGCATGAAGGCCAACCAGGCCCTTCCGTACGGCATGGATGCCCAGCTTGACCTAGATATTGTCAGCGACCAGGATTATCTGCGCGAGTTTGAGGACGGCTATACCGGATATGACAGGTCTTATGAATATTTTGAGTCCGAATTCGGCCGCAGCCTTGACGACAGCGACGACCCGGTCCGGGAGAACCGTCTGAATATAAAAAAAATCTGGACGCTATACAGCCTTAACGCGGACCTGCTATGGTATGACAATGTCATCAAACGGCGGCGGAGCGGTACCGACCGAACCCTGCAGGAGCTGCCCGTAATAACGTTTGACGCGCTAAAACAGCCGCTATTTGACACCCCCCTGTTTTTTCGCTCCAATGACGAATACGCCTACTTTCATCGCGAGGACGGAATCACCGGCCACCGGATGGACATTCATCCAATAGTATCCCTGCCTCTGCGGGCCGATCGATTTTTCGTATTCGAACCCTCGCTCGGAG
>JAGXLR010000016.1 GCA_018334555.1 Desulfobacterales bacterium | reverse complement strand
CTACAATTAAAGAAATGTATCTTTTTTGATTATTTATTGCAAGAATAATCCCGACGCCCCCCATCCGTTGGAAAAGATGCATAAATCGTTTGAAAATTATTAGCAAACGTATTACTGAATTCCAAAATTGATGGCTTCGTAAAAAGCGATTTATTCCGCTGGTGCGGTAGTACAGTCTCGTCAAAATTTACAGAAAAGAATGGGGGTCTATATGAAAATTACCGGTGTAGAAAGTCTGGCCATTCCGGATCTCCTCGTCATCAAGTTCGGCAGGTTTACGGATTTCAGGGGCTACTTTACCGAGACGTTCAGGAAAAGCGATTATAAGAACAGCCCGGATATCCAGTTTCTAGACCATATTGACTTTGCCCAGGCAAACGAGAGTTTTTCCAGAAAGGGCGTCATCCGGGGGCTGCATTTTCAGTGGAACCCTTTGATGGGTAAAATGGTAAGAACCATCCGGGGGCACATGATCGACCTGGCGCTAGATATCCGAAAAAACTCCCCGACCCTTGGCAAAATCATCGCCTATGACATGCCCTCTGCTTTTGAACACGAGGGGGGAGAGTGGATATGGGTGCCGCCTGGATTTGCCCACGGCAATCTTTTTATGGAAGAGACGGTGATCGAATATTTCTGCACCGGCGAATACAGCCCGGGATGCGAGGCGGGTATATCGCCGCTGGCCGAAGACATCGATTGGTCGCTGTGCGACCCCGAACTCAAACGGATATTTGATGCGGAAGCCTCGAAAACGGAATATATGACCGATAAAGACAGGTACGGCTATTGCCTCGAGGCATGGCTGGAAACACCGGATGCGGATCAGTTTATCTATGGCAACCTCACCTAAAGGACCACCAATGTTAGATCCAAAAACAATCCTATGTACCGGCGGCAGCGGGCTATTAGGCCGGGAGATACAAAAACGGCTGCCGAACGCCTGCTATCCTGAATCCAAAGAGTTTGATATAACGAATTACCAACAGATGGAGGCGTTTATACGAAACCGGTCAATCGGGCTTATCCTACACGCCGCGGCTTTTACTGCGCCACCTCAGATTGATAAAGACCCGGAAAAGGCCCTTGACGTAAATATCTGCGGTACGGCCAATGTAGTCAGGCTATGCATGCGACACGATATCCGGCTCATCTATATTTCCACGGATTACGTCTTTAAAGGCGAAGCGGGACCGTACCAGGAGGCGGACCCGGTTTATCCCATCAATAAATACGCCTGGTCCAAACTCGGCGGGGAGTGCGCGGTCCAACTACATGATGATGCCCTGATTATCAGGACCTCCTTCGGCCCAAATGAGTTCCCCTATGAAAAGGCGTTTACCGACCAGTGGACCAGCCGGGAAAGCGTCGCATCGATTGCCGAAAAGATTGTGTCCATCCTGGGTACCAACTACCAGGGGATTCTGCACGTGGGCGGAAGCCGCAAGACTGTGCTTGAATATGCCAGGGATTTGTCCGGGGACAGGCGGATAGACCCCCTGTACCGGGACGAGGTTAACTTTAAAGTCCCCAGAGATACGTCCCTGGACTGCCGTTTATATGAATCACTTACAAAACAGCATCAAGAGGAGGAGTCCCATTGAAAATTCTGGTTGCCGGAGGCGGCGGTTTTATCGGTTCCGCACTTGTTCCTGAATTGCTGGACCACGGCTACGAGGTCGTGGTGATTGACCTGTTCTGGTTTGGCAATCATCTGCCGGAAGGTGTTAGGGTCGTCAAAAAAGACCTGTTTGACTGCGAAAAGGAGGATTTTGAAGGCTTTGACCAGGTGATTTTCCTGGCCGGCCTATCAAACGATCCGATGGCGGAGTATTCGCCGTCCAAAAATTTCGTCTACAACGGCGCCCTCCCCTCCTACCTGGCCTATATTGCCAAGCTGGCAGGCATCAAACGGTTTATCTATGCCTCATCATGCTCCGTCTACGGCTACACCATCGACAAGCTCTATGACGAAACATCCCCTGCAGTAAGCGCCTATCCATACGGCATTTCAAAGCTCCAGGGCGAATTCGGGGCCCTGCAAATGGCGGATGAGAATTTTTCCGTGATCAGCCTCCGTCAGGGGACGGTCTGCGGCCACAGCCCGAGAATGCGGTTTGACCTGATCGTCAATACGATGTTTCGGGCGGCTTTGAATGAAGGCAAAATTACCGTCAACAACCCCTCCATCTGGCGGCCCATCCTTTCCATCAATGATGCGGTGCGGGCCTACCTGCGGGCGGTTCAGGCCAATTACGGCGTTGGCGGCGTATTCAATGTCGCCTCCGACAATTACACGGTCGGCCAGGTAGGCGACAATGTTCGTGATGACATGACAAGGCTGACCGGGACCAAAATCCAGATCGAGCTTCTGAACAAGCAGGATTACAGGAACTACAAGGTCAGTTTCAATAAGGCGAAAACCTATCTTGGCTATATGCCCAAAGAAAATGTCACGGATATCATTCGTGGCATGTACAATCATCTTGACGCATACGGGGACTTGTCGAATGAGGCCTACTATAATATCCA
The DNA here is from genome assembly GCA_018334555.1 of Desulfobacterales bacterium. Taxonomy (GTDB): domain Bacteria; phylum Desulfobacterota; class Desulfobacteria; order Desulfobacterales; family Desulfosalsimonadaceae; genus M55B175. The sequence continues at coordinate 27,309 of JAGXLR010000016.1, read as the reverse complement.
GGTTTTTAAAAATATTGAAAACCAGCGTTCAAATAGCGATTAACGGCTTCATAGATAGTGTCCGTCCATAACTAAGATAATTTGTTCAAGTTCAAGGAAGGCGAAAATTTTAACCGCAGGAATATTCGAAGTATTTTGAGGATTAAAATTTGAACCTGACACAGAAATCGGGCAAATTAGCCATTTATGGATGGACGCTAGATAGGGTTCTCTATGGAAGCCGTCAATTCCAAATATAATGTGCTTGTCGTCACCGACATTCTCGATCGATCTGAACTTGCGCTTCTTATCGGTCTTTTCAAATCCCGCATAAATATTGAAGTTATCTGTACGCCGACCTATGATCGGCAGGGGGAGCTCAAAGATGCCGGTATGACGGTTCATCCCTATAATATCAGGCACCGGCTCGATATAAAAGCGATAGCCTATATTCGCAGAAAATTAGATACAAAAAACTACCGTATCGTCTACGCCCTTCGGAACAGCTCCCTGGCGGTCTCGTTGTTTGCGTCCATGGGCAAGGCAGTCAAAATCGTCGGCTATCGGGGGACTACCGGGCATATGAGAGGGCTTTTAAACCCTGAATCCTATATCACCTATCAAAACCCCGGCGTGGATCAAATCATCTGCGTATCCAATGCCGTCAAAAACTATCTGGCATCCAGACATATACCGGCCTCAAAGCTTACGACGATCTATAAGGGCCATGAGATTGCCTGGTACCCGGCCGGGGGGCCGAAAGCGCCTCCCGCCGAATCGGGGCTCCCGATCCCGAAAGAGGCCTTTGTCGTCGGTTTTGTAGGCAATATCAGGCCGGTAAAAGGTGTCGACGTTTTGATTCGGGCGATTCAGTACATCCCGGCATCCAAAAATATTTATTTTGTCATTATCGGTGATATCAGGGATCCCAAAATAAAAAAAATGCGCACAAACCCGGCCGTCACCCATCGGGCCTATTTCGCCGGATTCAAGAAAAATGCCGCCATGCTGATGAAATACTTCGACGTTTTTGTCATGCCCTCCGTGGCCCGTGAAGGCTTGCCACAGGCATTACTTGAGGCCATGGCGCAAAAAATTCCCTCGATTGCGTCAAACGTCGGCGGCATACCGGAAATCGTTATCGACCGGGAGAACGGATTGATCGTCCCCCCCGGCGATCCGGAAAAACTGGCCCAGGCGATTTTATTTCTGTTCGGGCATGCCGAGGTTCGCCAAAAGCTCGGCGAAAATGCGGAAAAAAGGATAAAAGCCGATTTCAATATAAACGATACGATACGACAAACGATGGGTTTGTTTGATCAGCTGGCGAGCATGCCGCCGGGCCGCAAACCGGGACCGGCCTGATAGGCATGCAAGCACTGAGGGAAAATTGTTGGTCTCGTAAAAAGCGATTTATTGCGCTGGCGCCCCATTTTTGCAGAAAGTAACTCTGAAAAGCGTCCGCATTGTCATTTCGAGCGGTAGCGAGAAATCTTTAACAATCAAGATTCCTCGTCACTTTCGTTTCTCGGAATGACAGCAGCGGAAGCTTCTAAGATAATATTAAATATTGTCGAGTTCCTTAAAATTGATGGCTTCGTAAAAAGTCCAATATCTGTGTTGCGCTGCATCCCTCGGAATTTCACGTACAGCTAAGTACGCTGCATTCCTCGGGATTTTGCGCGCCTTGATCTTGAACTTTTTACTTTGCCATCCTAAAATCGACTTTTTACGAGATTGTCAAAATTGAAATCTCAAAAAACAAACAATACCCAAATTTCAATGACCAAAATTCAAAATAACTGGGCGTTCGGCAATAGGGTTTGGTTTAAGCATTGGGATTTGGATTTTGGAATTTGTTTGGATTTTGTAATTTGGAATTTAACCGTGAACCCTGAACGATTTATTGTTATTTAATCCATGAAGAAACCGTTTACGCGAAGCGATTTGACATCCGGCGATGTTTCGGTCCTCATCAAAGGGCGATGGGGCAATGCCGATCTCTATATCTATGAACAGAACCACAATGCCTGGGTCGTAAAGGATTTTTCGTACTGTCCGCCCGCTGTCTACAAAACCTGGGGCCGGTTTCTGGTCATGCGGGAATACCACGCGCTCAACAGGCTGCAGGGGATCCGGGGGATTCCCAGATCCCCGTTTCTCATGGACCGCTATACCCTGTGTTACAAATATATGCCGGGACAAACATTGGGGGAGACCGAGCCGCAGATGCTTGATGAAGGCTTTTTTTACAAGCTCGAGCATCTGGTCAAACGTATCCATGCGCGGCACACGGTCCACCTGGATATCCGCAACCGCAGAAATATACTGGTTATCGACAACAAGAAGCCGGCGCTGCTGGACTTTCAATCCAGCCTGAACCTCAAAAGGGTTCCCCCGTTATTTCACAAGCTATTAAAAGACATCGATATTTCCGGAGTTTATAAAATGTGGCAACTTAAAAAACCGGAATCCATGGATATAGACCGGCAACGGCGTCTGGAAGATCTAAATAAAATGCGGTTTTTATGGGTATTAAAAGGCTATCCCCTCGGTACCCGTAAGGATCGCCGGAGATAGTTTCCACAAAATTTTTAATATAGGAGAGCACATTATCATGTCAATCGGCAGATTCAGTAAAAAACGCGTTCTGGTTACCGGTGGGGCGGGCTTTATCGGCTCCCACCTCTGCGAGCGCCTGTTAAACGACGGCCATGAGGTCATCTGCGCGGACAACTTTTATACCAGCCGCAAGGCCAATATCGCCCATCTGGTCAATGAGCCCTACTTCGAACTGCTGCGTCACGATATCACCTTTCCGCTTTATGTGGAAATCGATGAAATCTACAACCTGGCCTGTCCGGCATCGCCCATACACTACCAGCGAGATCCCGTCCAGACGGTAAAAACCATTGTGCATGGGGCCATCAACATGCTGGGGCTGGCCAAGCGGGGAAAGGCAAAAATTCTCCAGGCCTCCACCAGCGAGATCTACGGCGACCCCTCGGTTCATCCCCAGCCTGAGGAATATTGGGGCAATACCAACTGCATCGGCCTGCGCTCCTGTTATGATGAAGGCAAAAGGTGCGCGGAAACCCTTTTTTTCGATTATTACCGCCAGCACAACGTAGATATCAAGATCGTTCGTATATTCAACACCTATGGCCCCCGCATGCACCCCGATGACGGCCGGGTGGTCAGCAACTTCGCGCTTCAGGCGCTAAACAATACGGATATTACGATTTACGGCGACGGCAGCCAGACCCGCTCATTCTGCTATGTCGATGACATGGTCGAAGGCATCATCCGCATGATGGATACCGGCCATGGCTTCACCGGGCCCATCAACCTCGGCAACCCCCAGGAAACAAAAATTATCGATCTGGCCCAAAAAATCGTCGAGATGGCGGGAGCGGATTCAAAAATCGTATTCAAACCGCTGCCGGAGAATGACCCCGTGAGGCGCCGACCGGATACCACTAAGGCGAAAAAATGGCTCGAGTGGCAGTCTACTGTCGCTCTGGAGGAAGGCCTGGGGCATACCATCAGCTACTTTTCCGATCTGATGCATCGTGAAAAGTGAGGGCTTCATAAAACTATTGAAGCGCCTTTCATGTGGTCATTTCGAGCGACAGCGAGAAATCTTTTACTTGAAGATGCCTCGTCGCTTGCCCCTTTCTCCTTTCCCCTTAACTACGCCTCCGTCAGGAAATAGTCGGAAATAACGCCCATGAACGGATTGTATTTAACGGCATAATGGGATTCGCCCCGGCGGATCATCTCCTCTGACAGGCGCCTTTCCTCCTCCGCCAGGGCCGGTTCCCTCTGCTCCCAGGCGGATGCATCCATCGCCAGCAGCTCATCCACCTTTTCCCGGTAAATCTCTGAGCCCCCGAATCCGGCCCGGGCATTGACAAACCAAGGCATGATCTTTCCGACCTTGGATAGAAACAAGTTCTGCTCCGCACCGAAATCAAGGCAGGACGTATCTGTAAAGTTCGAGAGCGTCTCCTTCTTGTCATAGTCGATATAACCGCCCTCTTCGCTGATACGATAGGCTTCAGTGCCGGGATAGGGATAGAAAAATGTCCAGCGGAACCGACCGGGCCTGGCCTCCGCCACCAGGTCGATGGTGGCCTGCACGTCTTCGATGGTTTCCCCCGGCAGCCCCAGCATAACAAAACAGGAGGTATGCATGCCCTCGGCCTTGGCATATGCAATGGCCTGCTTGATCTCTTCGTTGCTCATATGCCGTCGCATAATGGTTTTTCGGACCCTCGGGCTGCCGCTTTCCAGGCCAAACTTGACGATCCGGCATCCGGCATCGGCCAGCGCCCGGGCCCGGGTGCGGTCAAAAAATCTTACGTGGCCGTTAACCACAAAAGGGACATCACAGGTTTCTTTATATGCGGCGCAGAACTCCTGCAGATAGTTGGCGTCATAGGTAAACAGGTCGTCATCAAAAATAAACATCCTGATGCGGCTATAGGTATCGAGCAGGTACCGAATTTCCGCAATCAAATCCGCCACCGGAAAATGCCGGATATAATTGAGCTCCCGGAAGCTGCAGTTTAACTCGGCGCGGTATTTTTTAACCAGCACGTGGTTAAAACAGTATGTGCATTTAAAGGGGCAGCCCCGGGAGGCCATCAGGCCGACCCACCCGTTTTTGGCGTCTATGATCTTCTGAAAGTCAAAGGCGTCGTAATCCTTTCTGGGCAGCGCCTTCAGGTCGGGAAACGGCCGAACCGGGTTTAACCTCATTTCCCCGTTTTCCAGATACCCCAGATTCCGAATCCGGGACGTGTCCCCGCCTTTTTCAAGGACCCCCACAAACTCCAGGAAGGCATCTTCGCATTCGCCGGTAAAGACATAGTCAAACACGCCGGAGGCCAGAACCTCCGCCGGCGCCACGGTGGCATGGATACCGCCGCAGACAAGGGGGGCGTCCGTGGTTTCCCGCAACCAGCCGGCGAGCTTTTCCGCATACCCCCACTGGTTGGTAACGACGGAAAAACCGACCACATCCGGGGCGAGCGATGCCACCCGTTTCTGCAGTCCGCCCTTATCCGGCAGCGGCTCAAGCGCTTCGCACAATTGAATGACATGGACCTCATGTCCGGCTTCTTTTAAAACGGCGCTCATATGGGACAGCCCATAGTTAAAACCCAGTTGAGAACCCGCGTCCGGATATATAAAAACGACCCTCATTGATTATTCCTCGCATAGTTGATCCGATGGATGACATCGTCATTATCAAACATTTGATGGCTGCTGAGCGTATCCACGTGGATGATTTCGCTTCTCGCTTTACCTAAGGCATGCCAGCGCCGGACGAATCTGGGGTTGTTAGAACCCGCAAATACCGTATAGGTAGGAATACCGGTCGCAGCAGCTATATGCTGACAGGCGGAATCGTAGCCGATAAACTCGTCACTGCCGGAAATAAGGGCTGCAATCTCCCCGACGCCGCATTCTACGCTGATAATACCCGGAGCGGAAAGGGAGAACTCGCTTCTCAAATCCGTCGCCTCCGTATTGAACCCCTGGACACGCAAGGCCTCAAGCAGCCGCTCAGCCCGCTTCTTTTCCTCGTCTCCCGCCCCGCAGTCCAGGATCAATGTCGTCCCCGGCTCCAAAAGAAGCTTCGCCAAAAGCTTCAGCTCAAAATCGGCGTCCAGCCGTTTTCGGGTATTGCCCCCCACACCCAGATTAACGGTGACAAGCCTTTTGGAAACCCTCCGAATGCGCTCCAGCAGACCGGCCACAGTGGTTTTCGACCGCCGGTCGATCCATGTCGTGGGGCTGCAGAATCCGGGTTCCGGCAAAACACGGTTGGCCCATTCATTGGCCAATTCCGACAGTGACATCTGATCGCTAAGGGCATGGCTGTCCCGGCTGTTAAAAAAAAAGTATTTGCCGGGTTCGATCACCGGAAGAATCCCCAGTTGGGTAAGCCGGGAATCCGGATCCACTACCTGTACCCGCCCATCCACAGGGGCGGCTTCCTGGTCTATGGCCTCCAGCACCGCCATCCAGCTGGAAAATCTCGCCAGCAGTTTGCCATGTCTGGGATAGTTAAGCTCATGTACCCTGATCCGGGGGCCGGCACCAAATAAGCCGTTCAATTTGGCGCTTCCCAGCAGCACAATCTCCGCATCGGGGAAGGCTTCGGCAAATCTTTGGATAAGCACACTGGTAATGGCGACATCCGCACCGATCGTGATTCGAGAAAGAAAAATAATTTTTTCCGGCCTCTCCAGCGTGTCCTTAATCAACAGGCTCTTACGCAGGGCCGCCGCCCGCCCCAACAGGCTCTCCTGGGTGGTGTAGCCAAAACCGGCCAGCCGTCTGTCCAGTTCCGCGCCCTGCGGAAGCCGGCGGCAAAAAGCGATGATCTGACACATGACCCGGTCGTATATATCCACCTGCATTTCTTCGAACTCATCACACAGCCCCTCCACCACGATCCCAAACAGGGCGCCGGAAACCCGGGCATTTAACTCGGCATCTTCAAAGCTCGTGGCCATTTCACACAGGAGATCGATATAAAACGGCTCATAGCGTTTACAGTACAAACACGCGTCCATAAACGACAACGCCACCTGCCGGGCCAGCTTGTCAATTTCAGAGAGCGCAGGGCCGTTTTTCTTTAATTCCTTCCAGCGGGTCAAATAGATATCAGGATTCATTGGCCTCTTTTTCCAATAGGTCGAGGGCCGCCTCAAGCACCTCCTCCGGCGTAATGCCCGTCATACACCTGTGGTCCGTTGGACAGACCTTCAGGTGGCACGGCGAACAAGCGAGTTCCTTGCGGATCACCACGGTTTTTTCCAGGTTGTCGTTGGTATAGGCCGGATCGGTTGGCCCCATAATAACGACAACCGGCACATCAAACGCCACCGCGTAGTGTCTCGGGCCGGTATCGTTGGTAATCAACAGATCACAGCGGTTTATCATCGGCTTGAGATCGGCCAGGTTGATCCGATCCGCAGCGGTATTAATAATTTCAGCGCCGGAGCGGGCCTCAATCGCGGCCGCAATATTTTCTTCGCCCGGCCCCACGAAAAGCAGCAGCCGGCAGTTCATTGCCTCCTGCAACAACTCCGCCAGCCGGGCGAAATATGCCGGCGGCCAACACTTGGAAGCCCCGAACCGGGCGCCGGGATTAAGACCGATAACCCGTTCCCCGCCGCCGATGCCGTACTGCCTGAGCAGCCCATCGGCAACCGCCTGCTCCTGCTCGGTAATAAAAAGTTCGGGCTTCGTCGATGCCGGCAGCTCCAGTCCCAGCCAACGGGCCAAACCCAGATAGAGCTCTGTCATGGGGCGGGGCTGAGCCCCCCTGATTGCCTTCGGATGCAGTGGACCGTCCGTCAAAAGCAGGCCATAGGCGGGCTGCCTGTACCCAAAAACCTGTCTTACGCCGCCCAACCGAGCTGTCAGAAGGGATCTGGGCGAGCGCGGCAATACAAAAGCGGCCTCGATATGGGCCTTCCGGATTTTTCCGGCAAGCCCCAAAACCCCCTTCAGGGTTTTATCATCGGCGGCAATCATGCCGTCAAACCAGGGGTTCCCCTCCAAAATCCTGGCGGCATACTTTCGGATACAGCAATAAAGCCCAGCCCGGGGAAAATTGGCGCGGATACATTTATAGAACGGCACGGCCATCACCACATCGCCCACCCAGTTGGGCGCGCGGATAAGGATATTCTCCGAAGTGTCCGGATTGAGCTTGTATGTCATTTACAGCCGCCGGCCTGAAGCTGTCAGGGCCTCCCCCATGGCATCCTCTTCAGTTGAGAACCCTGCGATAACAAGAAGTTAGACATAATATGGCATAAGTTCTCAAAATAATTTGGTAAGAATCTAACCACTGCCCCCTCTCAGGTCAAGGCTTTTTTAGGCGGCGGCAGGCCGGAGGACACCGGGATAATTTAGGGTTGCGATTTTCAGAGGCGATGGATATCATAGCCGCGTTTAAAAGCCATTCGATGGCTCGAAGATTCCTCGTCGCCCTCGCTTCTCAAAATGACAAAAGGGGAAAAAGATCCCCGGGACGAGAAAATAAAAAGCATGCGTTTGCTGGAATGGCAATAGAGAAAAGCACTAAGGAAAAACCTAGAAAATGCTGAACTTATATCGTTGGTTCCGGCGCGAATTGCAAACGAGCGACTTTCTTACCTGGACGTTTATCCTGTTCCTGGCCGGATTTTTTTTCTTTCCAGACGATCATCTCCACCGGAATTTTTTTTACCTTTTCGTTATACTTCCTTTTCTCTTCCTATTTGACCCTTCGGTTATAAGACTTTACTATAAAAATGAGATAGTTATAATAAGTCTGGGGATGCTGACGTATATCGGCCTAAGCGTTTTATGGACCCGGAATCCGGAGGCCTCCACTGAGGCCTATTATGATACATTGAGATATTTTCTCATGATAGGGGTTTTCCTGACGATAACCCTCTATTTGGCCCAAAAAAAGGGGGATTTGTTAGAAAAAACGATTTTTTGGGCCAGCCTGGCCGCCTCGATCAGTGCAGTTATCTCTATCCTCGTTTTTTACCGTTCCCATCCCTTTCCGGGCACCCGGCTTGAGGGAATCTTTTGGAATGATTATTTGAGCTATTGCATTATGCCGGCTGTCTATTACGGTTTTTTGGGCATCGGCACAATATACAGGGCGCAATACGAGGATATTTACTGGAAAAAAATTTATTTCTGCTCGATATCCCTGGTGATTATCGCATTTATCCTGCTTACGCAGAGCCGGGGGCCTTTTTTGGCCCTTGTTATTGCCCTGTTAACGGGCTTTATTCTGGATAAACGATGGAAATTGATAGGTACGATCCTTTTGGTGGGCCTCGGATGGCTTGCCCTGGCTGAATTCGGGGATACCGGTATACGGGGTTTTATCTCGACCGGCATCCCCGATCGATTCGCCATTTGGGAGGTCACTTTAGAACAGATAAGAGAATCCCCATGGTTTGGCAAAGGCTATCTGACAAATATCCAAATATTTGCCAACGACCAGTTCTGGGGGCATCCGCATAGCATGTTTCTCTCTTTGATATTAAAAACCGGCATCCTCGGCGGCCTCCTCTTTTTGCTCCTGATTGCGGTCTTTTTTATCGATGCCTTTCGATACTATAAGGAATACGGGGATTGGCAATATATCGCCATGTTATTGTTTATACTGATTGCAACCAACTCCCATAAAATGAGACTGTTTTATAAACCCGCAATGAGCTGGCTCGTTTTTTGGCTGCCGATCACTATCATGGCGGTTAAGGTGGAGAAAACAAGAAATGGCTGAAGCCCCGCTGGATTGATGGCTGTTTTAAAGCCGTCCCCATATAATGCTTTTTATCAGCCCCTTCCAATACTTTAACCTGAATGGATATTTAATTATCGCTTTGCAATAAAGCGTTTGGCTCGTCTGATACGCCCTCTCTTTCAAATAATGTTTGCCTATTTTGGCCAGATGACGGGAGTACTTATACCTGAACAGAATAAAATACAGAAGCTTCTCCCATGGCTTGAGCCTCCTGAAGCCAAGATGGAGCACCTTTTCTCTGGCCTGCAGATTTTTTTGTTTGTTGTAGCGGGTTAAGCTGTTTCCCCGGATCCTATGGATCGCAAGGGGGGCTTCGATAAGGCCCACCCGATAATACCTGGCCACCCTTAGCAGCATATCCTTATCTTCGGCAGAGGCGAGTGAGACGTCAAAACGGCCCACTATTTCAAAACAGCTCCGGCGCAGCATGACCGTCCCAATCCATATAAGATATCTGAATAAGACCTGGGTATAGATATAGCCATCCTTTAGATATTTTTCCTTGGGTCTTAGCTTCCTCTTTCCCGTATCCTCATATTCCCGCCAATATCTACTATACACCATGCCTATATCCGTATGGGTATTCAGGTAGTCCACCTGGCGCCCCAGCTTTTCAGGAAGCCAGATATCATCCGAATCCAAAAAAGCGATGAACTTCCCCCTCGACGCCTCTATCCCTTTGTTTCTTGCCCCGGCGACCCCCTTGTTCTCCTGATAAAAATACCTTATCCGGTCCCTATAGGGCTCGAGGACTTCCCGGGTGTTATCGGTGGAGCCGTCATCGACGACGATGATCTCGAAATCCTTATAGCTTTGAGACAAAACGGACTCGATCGCCTCTGTTACGATATATCCCCTGTTAAACGTCGGGATAATAACGCTTACGCCTATCATCGCTTTACAATAACTCCAAATCCATAGCCCTCCCCTTCAGGGTTTTCTATGACCTAAATTGAGCGATTTTCAAGTTTACCGCAGATACAAGGAAAATGATGTCGAGCTATAGGCGCCTATGCGAGACATCATTTGACGCAGTAGATGCGGTGAAATTGAAACGCTCAATTTAGGTATGATTTTTAACCCCATCAAACCGATTGACTGCCTAAAGCCCCCTTAACCATGCTTTTTAACAAACCGACCCAATATTTTAACCGAAACGGATACTTGATTATCGCCTGGGAATAAAGATGTTTGCTTGTCTGATACTCCCTCTCTTTCAAATAATGTTTGCCTATTTTGGCCAGATGGCGGGAGTGTTTAAACCTGTACAGGATAAAATACAGGAATTTCTCCCATGGTTTAAGCCCCTGAAATCCGAGATTCAACACCCTTTCCCGGGCGATAAGGTTTTTTAGTTTATTGTGCCGGGCCAGGCTATTTTTTCGAATCCGATGGATAGCGAGGGGGTCTTCTATGAAACCCACCTTGTAGTTTTTGGCCACCCTGAGCAACATATCCTTATCTTCGGCAGGAACCAGTGAAGTGTCGAATTTACCCAATACATCGAAACAACTCCGGCGGAGCATGACCGTCCCAATCCATATAAGATACCTGAATAAAACTTTGGTATAGATATAGCCATCCTCCAGATATTTTTTTTTGGGTCTTAACTTTTTCCCCCCGGTATCCTCATATTCCCGCCAATATCGGCTATATACCATAGAGACATCCGTGTTACCGTCCAAATATTTCGCCTGGAGTTCTAATTTTTCCGGGAGCCATATATCATCCTGGTCTAAAAAAGCGATGTATTCCCCTTTAGACTTTTCTATCCCTTTGTTTCTTGCACCGGCGACCCCCCTGTTCTCTTGATAAAAATACCCTATCCGGTCCCTGAAAGGCTTCAGAACCTCGCTGGTGTTATCGGTGGAGCCGTCATCGACGACGATGATCTCAAAATCCCTGTAGGTTTGAGACAGGACCGATTCGATGGCCCTCTTGATCATATATTCCCCGTTATAAACAGGGATGATAACGCTTATCATAAAGCTTAATATCCTTTCACCGGCTTTAAGCTTTTGATTAACCCCCTCCAATACTTAAACCTGAACGGGTAGTATAATATCGCCTTATAATAAAGCCTTTTGCTTACGTTATAATTTGCCGCCAGCAGATTGCTTTTGGCGCCTTTTGCATATTCCGTGGACAGTTTGAATCGGTAAGAAAAAAAATACCGTATCTTCTCCCGGCGGGTAAAACGTCTATAGGCGACCCTGATCATTTCCTCTTTTTCCGGCATAGGCCTTTGCGTATCAGAAGTAGATGCCCAGACAGTGTCTTTCTGGATCCTGTTTATAACAAGGGGCTCATTAACAAAACTAATCTTAAACTCCCTTGCGATTCTCAGCCACATATCCCGGTCCTGGACTAAAGGCAAGGAAGTATTGAATCTGCCGACCCGATTAAAGCAATCCTTCCGGGCCATAACACTGCCCGCCCAGATAAGGTATGTAAACAGCACCTGGGGGTAGATATACCCCTTTTTTAGATACTTATCTTTTGGCTCCAGTTTCTTTTTTTGGCCGCCATAATATACCCGCCAGAACCGGGTATAAACCAATCCTAGCTCGGGGCAGTGGTCAAAAAGCTGCCTCTGGCGCTCAAGCTTTTCAGGAAGCCAGATATCATCCGAATCCAGAAAAGCGATGAACGCCCCCCTCGATTCTTCTATGCCTTTGTTTCTTGCACCGGCAACCCCCTTATTCTCTTGGTAGAAATACCTTATCCGGTCCCTATAGGGCTCAAGGACCTCCCTGGTGTTATCGGTGGAGCCGTCATCGACGACGATGATCTCAAAATCCCTGTAGGTCTGAGACAGAACCGACTCGATCGCCTCTGCTACGATATAGCCCCTGTTAAAGGTTGGAATAATGACGCTTACCATGACTCATATAAAATCCCGTCTATCCTTAATATATGTTATTATTCGGGAGCCTTGCGCCATTGTCATGCCGAGAAGCGAAAGCGGCGAGGCATCTTGTTCGTCAAAGATTTCTCGCTGCCGCTCGAAATGACACAGTTGAGGAATACTGGAGAGAAAATAAATTTTTCAGCCCTCGATACATTGCCTGAATAGATGCTTGGCCCGGACCGGGCTGAAGGTATAGGGTCTTTCCCGTCGCCAGTTGTCCTTTAAAAGCTCGAATGTAATATGAAGAAGCACAAAGGCCAGATAGAAATTTTTACTGCGCTGGAACTCTTCCTGCATCCTTTCCGAAAGACGCTGAAAGTATAGCCCCTGCCACATGGCCATTTTTTCAGGATCATCCTGATTCAGCACGAATCCAAATTTGAAGAATTCTATCGCCATGGGATAGTATTTGGTATGATCGTTGTCCAGTAGATACAACTGCCGATCCTTGGTTATCAGTATATTGGTCAGATAGGGGTCCCCATGACAAAGGCTAAAGCTATGGCTGCTGTTGATCATACGCCTATTGTCCTTGAACCATGCCGAATACGCTTTTTTCTCTTTAGCGGCTAAAAAATCCTTGTACCGATGGACGAGCTGGGTTAACTCATTCTGGGCCTTTTTGTTTATATATCGAAAGAACCCCAGTTTTTTTTCGGAGCCGATCATCCCCCATCTATCCGTATCGATGCTGTGCAATTGGGCAAATGTTTGGGCGATTAAGGGCAAAAAATCCGTAAGATCCGCAAACTCGTTCAGGCTACGCCCTTCTATCCTTTCCTCAACTACGATATAATGGCCAAATTCCCTGTAAGTCTTTGCAGAATCGTCCACATATAATACTTCGGGAACGTTAAAGCCGTGCTGGCTTAAATATCGACAGTTTCTTACGATCCTTTCCAGCTTATATCTTTTCCGGACGCCTCTTATGATCAGGGGCTTAACCCCCTCTACCTGTAAATAGATGATCAGGCTGTGGCATCCCCTGTTTGTGATCTCGATGCCAAACTTTGGATTCCCCAGATCAAGCCCTGGTAAAAGATGCTCCTTGACATAGAGGCTTAGCCTCTCTTCAAAATATTTACTGGGTTTTTGCGTCGGCGTCATGGGCGAGGACCTCTTGACGGTATAGGATGTGAGGTTCAGAGTTGCTGGTTTCCTGATAACACTTGAGGATTATTATTTTTTTATCATTAAAGGGAATATAAATCAATAGGAAATAAAACAAATATGATGGCTTCACGCCAATTTTTTATTAGGAAGGGGTCAAATTGAAGAAGGCGGATCTCGTCCAGATGAATGTCGGGCCCGGCAAAGCAGGCCTAATTTAGGGTTGCGATTTCCCGGACCCATCTATATGATAGCCCATTTTAATGGTCGCTTAAAAAGCAACGGCAACTGTCATTTCGAGCGGCAGCGAGAAATCTTTTACTTGAACCTAAATTGAGCGATTTTTAAGTTTACCGCAGATACAAGGAAAATGATGTCGAGCGATAGGCGCCTATGCGAGTCATCATTTGACGCAGTAGATGCGGTGAAATTGAAACGCTCAATTTAGGTTGAAGATTCCTCGTCACTGGCGCTTCTCGGAATGACAGAATGGATATATGAATCAAAAATGGTGGTCTCGGTCCACCCTGTTGAATTAACAAAAATATTTTATTCAATATGTTATCAGCTTTTTTGCTGAAAAGTATGAATACACCTTTATAATTTTTTTTCGGACCGTATATGAAAATCATCCATCTTCTCAGCAACTGGAAATGGACGGAGCGCTCCGAGCTGGTAACCGATCTGGCATTGGCCCAGAGCAAACTGGGGGCAGCGGTATGGCTGATCTGCGGACAGCCGCCCCCGGAGAACGCGATGCCGGATGTATCGATCTGTGCCAGAGAAAAGGGTCTTGACAAAATCATCGTTTTGCCGGAAATGGGCAAGCACCTGAATGCCTTTTCGATTTTTCGCGGCGTCAAAAGGCTCCGGGGGGTCATCGCCGATATCGAGCCGGATATTGTCCATTGCCATATGCGCAATGCCCACCTTCTGGCGGGGCTGGCATGCGGCAGAAGCGCCGGTCCCCTTTTGGTACGAAGCGCCTATAACCCGGATCATTTGGCCCGGGACCTGCGTTCCCGGTGGTGCTACCGTCGTTTCACCCACGGGCTCATCGTCGTAAGGGAAAAAGTTAGGCAATCGGCCCTGTCGGGATCGTCTTTTTCAGGTGATATGGCAGTCATCCATCCGGGTATTGACCTGGAACGATTTTCGCCGGAAAGAGAGCTGACGCGCACGGCTGACTTCGGTCCGCTCCAGGATTATTTTGTGGCGGGAGTGGTCAGCCGGATACGCAAAACGCGCCGGCTTGATATTGCGCTGCACGTCCTTTACCGGCTGCAGGAGCAGTATCCCCATTTGAGGCTGCTCCTTGTGGGGCATGGACGGCCCGGGGCTTATGAAACGGTTATTGAAAAACCCGCTGCTGAGTTGGGCGTCCGCGACAAAATCATTCGGGCCGGTTATTGCCGGGGCGATGATCTGGTTGCCGCTTTCCGGCGCATGGATGTGCTGCTCTATCCCATGCCCGGCTCGGACAAAACATGCCGAACGGTCCGGGAGGCCATGGCTGCCGGCGTACCGGTAATCGCCCCGGATATGGATTTTTTACCGGAGCTCATCCGGGAGGGGCAAAACGGATATCTGGCGGATCAATCGCCGGAAGGGTTTGCTTCGGCGCTTAAAAAACTGATGGATGCTTCGGATACCCGGCAGGCGCTCTCCGGGGAGGCCCTCTCTTCGGCCCGGCAGCGTTTCGGTTGGCCGGCACAGGCGGAAAAGACCCTTCAATTCTACGCACGGTTGGCCAGGGGCCGCCGTGTAAACACAGCGTAAGACGGCGTATATAAGGAGTTTGTTTTGTTAGTTTGCGATGAATGGCCCGTTTATAAAGAGTATGAGAATGCGGTTCTGATTCCGGAATACGGGTGCCTTTATGACGAGCACGGCGAGAAAATCAAGGGGAGCTGTTATTATTACGGCGATCCCCCCGCAATAAAGAACAACGCCCCGGATAGGATTGATGCCGCCAAATACGTCAAACATCAAGAGCCCGTTGCCTATACGGGAAAACTATCCAAACACTACGGCCACTTTTTAATTGAATCCATCAGCAGGTTGTGGTTCTATTTTAGACACAGCCACATAAGGCATGTATGTTTTAACAAGAATATCGATTTAAACCGGCATGTGTTTAGAAAAAGGTTCCTGAAAAAATTAGGCATGCTGGATAATATGGGGTTCTTTTCCAGAAATACGATGTTCAAAAAGATAATCGTTCCCGAGCCCTCTTTTGTAAACAAATATAAGGCCCATAGCTGTCATGCGCTGGCCCCGGAAACAGTGGCCGCAAACCAAGACTTTCGCTTCAAGGGCCGCCTTGCCTATCTATCCAGGAGAAAGCTCCCCGATGAAAAGGGAAAAATAAAAGGCGAGCGGACAATCGAAAAAATGGTTAAAAAAAACGGCGGCGATGTCTATTATCCGGAGCGGCTATCTTTTGAAAAACAAATCGAAATCGTCAATTCATATCGCATCATCGCCGGATGTAAGGGCTCTGCGCTGCATACCCTACTATTCAAAGTCTCGGATATCCCCTTGAAAGTCGTCCTTTTTTGCAGCGAGCAGGAGGAGTTTAAAAACCACGAGGCCATAAACCGGATTAAAAATATAGCATGTGACTATGTGACCGGAAGTTTAACCGATGATCCGGGGTGTCGTAAGAAAGGGTCGAATCAGAACCAGATTATCAATTTGGATAGGGTCCGGGAGGAATTCCAGAAGCTCCAGCTTGACCCCGGGCCATAGGGACTCACGGGCCGGGCGCCCCAGTGACAGGGGATAGGCCCCGGCAATCAAAAACTTGACGCACGCGGACGAGAAAACCGATGCCCCATATAAGCATCATTATACCGACATATAATCGGTCCTTCATTGTCGGCAAGGCGATTGAGTCAGTGCTCCAGCAGACTTATGACGACTATGAGATTATCGTCATTGATGATGGGTCGACGGATCATACATATGAGAACCTGGCCCCCTATCGGGATAGGATCCGTTATGAATACAAAGAAAACGGCGGCATCGCAAGCGCCAGAAACCGGGGGCTTGAGCTCGCACGGGGCGAATATATCGCCCTTCTGGACTCTGATGATTTATGGCAGCCGGAGAAGCTTCAAAAACAAATGGCATGTTTCGCCGCCCATCCGGAATACGGCATGGTGGCCACCCGCTGTATTACCCATACGGTAGACAGCCATTTCAACACCATTGAAATGAGTAAACTCAGGCGCTCAGGAAAATCGGGATGGATATACAAGGACTTGTTTTTTAGAAATTTTATACGCACTTCTTCGGTGGTTATAAAAAGCGAATGCTTCCGGAAGGTGGGCCGGTTCGATGAAAGCCTTCCCCGCTGCGAGGAAATTGACATGTGGCTTCGCCTGTCAAAGACGTACCCGGTGGGATTTATAAACGAGGGGCTGACCATCTATACAAGAAGGCCCAAAGAAATAAGGGTCGACAATATAGAGGGAAGAAGGTACTGGCTTAAGGTTCTGGAAAAAAACTATGATCCTGATCTTATCCCCAAAGGGGCGTATAAAAAAAGAATGGCGCGCATATATACCCATTTGGCTGAAAACCTCATAGGCCAAGGCAGCAAAGAAGAAGGGGAAAAAGCGCTCAGGCAAACGCTGTCCCTGTCCCCTCTCGATTTTAAGGCCTGGAAGAACTATCTGCTGCTTTATCTGAAAAGATAATCCGCAAACAAAGGGGATAGAGTAAATGACAACGGTCAGTGTCATCATTCCTGCATACAACCGGGCCAAACTGGTCACAAAAGCGATTGATTCAGTACTCGAGCAGACATTTAAAGACTTTGAAATCATTGTTATAAACGACGGCTCCACGGATCAGACCGAAGACGCCCTAAAACCCTACATGGATAAAATCCGCTACCTGTATCAGCAAAACCAGGGGCGGGCCCATGCAAGAAACCGGGGCATTGAAATGGCGCGCGGCGACTACATCGCCTTCCTGGATTCCGACGATTTCTGGAAGGCGGAGAAGCTTCAGAGGCAGATCGAATTTTTTAAGCAGCACCCGGATTACAGCGTCGTTGCGACGCAGTGCGTCGTCCACAGGGTCGACGAGAACCTAGCGACCCTGGAATACATCCAAAGGGAAACAGTGGATTTCGAATTAACCTATGAACAGATATTCCAGCGGCCCACAATAAAGACCCCCTCGGTGCTGATAAGAAAACATTGTTTCCAGGAAATCGGCGTCTTCAATGAGGGCTATAACCTCCTGGAGGATGTCGATCTCTGGATAAGGCTGGCCAGGAGATACAAAATAGGCTTTATCAATGAGCCGCTCACGTTTTACACCCGCGGGCATGAAGAGGGCAGACGGGACTGTCTGGAGGAACGACTCAACCGGCTGAAAATCTCGGAGGAGAATTACGACCCCGCCCTGATTTCAAAAAAATTATACAAAAAAAGAATTTCCAGCTTGCATGCCCATATTGGAAAACATTATATTCAACGGGGCCATATTGCCGAGGGGAAAAAAGAGCTTTTAAATGCCCTGGCCATTGATTGGCGGAATTTAAAAGTGCTGGGCTATTACCTCTCGGCCATCTGGAAGAAAAAAGGGGCCCCTAAAACCAATTAAACTTAGGCTGTCGTAATGGATTTAACCATAATTATTGTCACCTGGAATACCAAAGATCTGCTCCTTGAGTGCCTGGACTCGGTTTACCGATGCATAGAGGATTTAGACTTCAGGGTCGTCGTCGTCGACAATGCCTCGGTTGACGGAAGCGCCGAAGCGGTCCGGGAACACTTTCCGCAGGCTGAGCTTATTGTCAACGAGGAGAACAGGGGGTTTATAAAGGCCAACAATCAGGTCCTGCCCTCTGTTTCCTCCA
Source organism: Desulfobacterales bacterium (assembly GCA_018334555.1). Taxonomy (GTDB): domain Bacteria; phylum Desulfobacterota; class Desulfobacteria; order Desulfobacterales; family Desulfosalsimonadaceae; genus M55B175. The sequence continues at coordinate 9,096 of JAGXLR010000016.1, read as the reverse complement.
GGTATGTCGCCCTGCTGAATTCGGACACCAAGCTGATCAAAGGCGCGATGGAGACCCTTGTCGACTTTATGGATCAACACCCAAGGGTGGGGATGGCCGCGCCCCAATATCTTAATGCGGATGGTTCAAAGCAGAATTCGTTCGAAAATTTTCCCGGCTTAGCCTCGGAGCTGCTCAATAAAAGCCTGTTAAAAATTCTTTTCCCGCAAAAATATCCCAGCAAGAGAAAAACCTATGATACCCCTCTGGCAGTCGACTCGGTCGTCGGGGCGTGTATGACGGTTCGGACAGAGGCACTAGAGAGAGTCGGCTATATGGATGAGGACTATTTCTTTTTTCTGGATGATACGGACTGGTCGCATCGCATGTGGCAGGCGGGCTACGAGGTGTTCTATGTACCCCAGGCCCAAATTTACCATGTGGGCGGCGCCGCCACCAAAAAAAAGATCCCCATCCAGACCTGGATCGAATATTACCGCTCCATGTATATCTTTTTTAGAAAAAACAAAAATTTTTGTTCCTGGCTGCTTTTCCGCCTTTTTCGGCCGGTAAAGCTCGGCATCAATTTGCTGGCGACCTCTCTTTTCTTGATCCTGACGCTGGGCACGAACCAGCGGATAAGGGATAAATGGCGCGTCTATTTCTGGCTCTGCCTGTGGCATATAAGGCTATGCCCGAACGATATGGGACTGCAGAAGGCAAATAAAACAACAAAGGTGAAAAAATAGGCCCCAAGGCATTCAACCGTTCTATGCCCATGTTGTATCCCCCCTCTGTGCGCAATAAGGCCTTTATCAACGGCACCCTGCTAAAGGCGTCCAAATCAAAAAAAATCCTTGCCTGTCCGGCGGACCCGGCTTCTCCGGATAGCTCCGATCTGGTCAAGATATATTTCTATCCCGGTCTGGCGCCGTTAAAACATATTTTTCGCCAATCCAAAGCCTCCCGGGAATACCAAGTGGCAAAAGAAATCCATAAAAGAGGCGTACCGACGATTCTCCCTGAGAGGGTTCAGGATATAAAAAAATGGGGGCTTTTATACCACCAGAGCATTGTTATAGCCAAACTGTTACCGGATTGCATGAATCTGGAGGAATTCTTTTCCCGGCAAGAAGCTCAGGACCTCCATGTGAGAAGAGCTGTAATCCAGCAATACGCCGGCTTGGCGCGAACCATCCATAACCAGTGGATCTATCAGGAGGATTTCTCCCCCTACAATATCCTGTACCAAAAAAAGCCGGGCGGTTTTTTTCAACTCTATTTTTTAGACTTTGAGAAAATCCGGATCGACAGGGAGCTCTCCCGGCAGGAGCGTGTCCGCAACCTGGCCAAGCTCAACCGGTCGGCGAGGGTGTTTAAAAAAACGGGCGATCTGAACAGCAGCGATCAGATGCGTTTTTTAAAAGCCTATCTGGGGCCCCAGGCAAAAAAAGACGAACTGCGGGAGTGGATCCGTCAAATCCGGGCGGAAGAGGAGAAAATCTTTGCCAGGGATAGAGAAAGGACGCGAAAAAAAAGCACCTCGGCAAGCAGCCGGATCGGCGTACTCAAGTATAACGGCTATCGGGGATACTATCGGAAGCGGCATCTCAAAGAAAAATGCTATAACCGCTCCGATATCATTCAAATCCTTCAATCCATTGAAAAAACAGATATAACGGGAAAGGCGGGGCAGCCCCCTTCGGAAGGCTTCCAAACCCTTACCGTGCCATTAAACGGCAGTGAGGAGACGTTTGCCGTTCGTTTTTTCCGATACAACGGTCTCAAATACCGGCTAAAAAAGTTAACCAAGCAAACGCCCGTTCTTTCCGCCTGGAAAACAGAGGACCTCGCCCTCAGAAACCGGACGGCCGATTTTCTCCCCGTTGCGGCGGTGGAAAAAAGAACCGGCCGGAACCAATATCATGGCTTTCTGATTCTTAAGACGTTATAATTACTTATTAATTGGTGCCCTATGATCAGCCAAGACCCCGTTTGGTTTCAGGATATGACGCATTGTACCTTATTAAAGGCCTCCAAGTCAAAAGAGCTCCTTCTCTGTCCCGACGATTCCGCAAACGTCCGTAGCTGCTATTTGATAAAGACCTACTACTACCCGGGGCTTTTAACGCCGATAAAATACCTTTTCCGTAAATCCAAAGGCTTAAGAGAGCTCGAACTGGCCGCAGAGATAGGCAGAAGGGGGATTCCGACGATTGTTCCGGAAAAGATCAGGGACATTCGAAAATGGGGCTTTCTGCAAAAGAGCATGACCCTGACGCAGCAATTGCCGGACTGTATGGATCTGGAAGAACGGCTCCTCAAAAAAGGGGTTCAGGATCGGCGGCTGAGAAGAAAAATCATTGCGGAATATGGCCGGCTGGCGCGGCTGATTCATGATCAGGGGGTCTACCAGGACGATTTTGACCCCAACAATATTTTGTACCAAAAGCATTCAGACGGGACATTTAAGCTTTATTTTCTGGATTTTGAAAGAACGCGGATTACCAGAGAACTCTCCCGGCCCAAAAGGATACACCTTCTGGCCAAGCTGAGCCGAATGGGCCGGCAGATGAAGGGAACCGACCAGCTGCGTTTTTTAAAAGCCTATCTGGGCCCCGAAACGACCCAAGAAGAATACCAGAAGTGGGTCGGGCAGATAAGGCAGGAGGCGGAGAACATTTTTCTCAGGGACCAGAGAAGGGCCTGGAAAGAATGTATTACGACAAACAGCCGGATCGGGTTTATCAAGTATGGGGCCTACAGGGGATACTACCGAAAAAAACACCACTCCCGAAAATACTATACCCGATCCGACATTATCGGTGTGATACGGGCGATTGAAAAAAAAGATCCGGATCAGACGTTGACGGAAATACCTCCGGACGCCCCCTTTTTCAGCCTTACCGTCCAATTGGACAAGGGGGCGGACACGTTTACGGTCCGTTTTTTTCAATACCGTGGGCTAGGATACCGGCTTAAGCGGGCGATCAAACGGAGCCCCCTGCTTGCCGCATGGAAGACGGATAACGGGTATCTGAAGAATCGGGCCGCTGATTTTCTGCCTGTCGCGGCGCTGGAAAAAGACATGGGCCGAAACCGGTATTATGGTTTTCTGGTTCGAAAAGGATGGAGCGATGCATAGAATAAAGATTTCCGCTGTTATTATCACCTATAATGAAGAACGCAATATCCGGCGTTGCCTGGAATCATTGCAGGACATTGCCGATGAGATCGTGGTGGTCGACTCCTATTCGACCGACCGAACCGAAGATATCTGCCGGGAGATGGGCGCGATTTTTGTGCAGCACCCGTTCGACGGCCATATCGAACAAAAAAATTATGCGCTCGGCCAGGCGAACCATGATGTTATTCTCTCGCTTGACGCCGACGAGGCGTTATCCGACGAACTCCGGGAATCGATACGCTCGGCAAAAAACCATTGGGACAGCGACGGGTATTGCTTCAACCGGTTGACCAGCTACTGCGGCAAGTGGATCAGGCACTGCGGGTGGTATCCTGACGAAAAAATCCGGCTATGGGATAAACATAGGGGCCAATGGGGGGGGACCAACCCCCATGACAGGGTCGTCATGAGCGAGGACAGCACAGTGAAACATTTGGCCGGCGTGCTGCTCCATTACTCCTATCATAGTATCCGGCAGCAGGTGGAACAGATCAACAGCTTTTCGGATCTCTCCGCCCGAGCCGCCTATGAAAAGGGCAAAAAACCCATTTTTATCAAAGATATACTCTTAAACCCCGTGTTTACCTTTCTTAAAATGTATATCCTCCAGCGGGGTTTTCTGGACGGGTATTACGGGTTTGTTATCTCTGCAAATTCCAGCTTTTCAAAATTTTTGAAGTATATCAAGCTCCGGGAGCTATACAAGCAGCCGCCGTCATGATTTAGTGCCCATCCATAAATGGCTAATTTATGGACGAACACCAATAAAAAAAACACCCCTACCGGTTATGCCGTAACAGGTTTTCAGGCGGCGCCCCGTTTGCCTTCATCTGCATACTTCCGGCAAGCAGCCCTAAGGGGAGCCAGAAAAAAATCCACATCGAATTCGGATGGGTAAGAATCTTATCCTGGCCTGTAATAATACTTATTGCGGCAAAAAAGATCAGCAGAAAATAGGTGATATTTTGGCTGCGAAAATAGTGCCTCAGGGCCTGCCAAAATGCCACGGCAATCAGCCCCACTAGGATGAAAAAACCCGTAAGCCCCCCGTAAAGGATCATGCCCAGGTAACTGTTGTGCGTATGGGGAAATAATGTCCCGTCCGCCATTAAAAAATCATTGTTGGTCGATATGCCTTTACCGAAAAAGAGATCCCCTTCGGCGCGGGCAAGGGTTTTCTGGCCCAACTCCAGCCGATAGGAGAGCCCCCGCTCGGTGACCGCGTTCTGGAACGCCTCCATATTAAAAAAAAGCACGGCGGTCGCGACCATTAGACATACGAGGGCGAGCAGCAGCTTTTTATCACGGGTGATCAGCCCGCCGACAAAAAAAGTGGCAAGCAGGGCCCCAATCGCCCCCCGGCTTTGGGAAAGCAGAACCGAGCCGACCAGAATGGCCATGAAAACCCTGTAGAGCCATCTGCCCGGCCCCTTCTCCCTTTTTAATATATTGAAATAGATGATAAGAACAATCATCCCGTAGACAATGCCGCCTTCTATTTCCCCGTGAAGCTGATCGGAGAAATATTCCAGGCGCGTCTCGGGAAAAGGCGCCGAACTATAGAAGCAGAAAATGGATATAATCGCCGTAACAACGCCAACCCAGGCCAGCGAAGCGAATAAATGCTCGATAAATTTGGGATAGGTGAGGACCAGCTCCATGGTCATACTGAGAAATACGAACAGGTAAAGCGGCCGGCGAAGATAATAGAGAATGCGCGGGTCTTCCGGATTCTTCACCCAGAGCACCGTCAAGGCGAGATAACACATCAGGACCATCGAAATCAGCCAGAGCTTCGAGTGGAAAAAGACCTGAAGCTTGCTCTTGTGAAGGGAGATCAAATAGGCCGGTATGACGATGACATAAAAATAATTGTTATGCCAATGGACGCTGGGCCAGACGAAAAAACACAGGATAAAAAAACCGTACAGAATAATATATATATGCTTCCGCTCAAAAAAATCTACGGTTTTGGACTGCCATGTCAGAATATTCTTGTAATCCAATCTTTTTGATCCTTATCGCCCATCCTGGTTTTCAAGAGTCCTTATAACGACAACCGCTCAAGATCAAGTCCAAAAGGCAGCGTATTCTTCTTTTGCGCAATGCGCCAGATCCTCTGATACGCCTTGCGCCGCTTTTTTACGGAGGGCAGACGGCCCCGGCAGTAAAAATAAAAAAAACGGAGCCGGTCCTTTATCGTAAGCGCATGGCTTACCGATGCGTTTAGCTGGGCCAGGTTAAACACCCGCCGCCGCCATGACAGGCGCCTGCATAACCGGACGCCCTCCAGATCGACCATCATGAATTGCTCCGCCAGGACAAGGACGTTGCTGGACTTGAAATCCCGCTGCCATATATTGAGGTCATGGCATGTTCTCACCCAGTCGGCCAGTCGTCGGATCGCCGCCCGTCTTTGCCCTTGATCATACAATGCGGAAAGGTAGGCGTTTAGTTTTATGCTGTCGCGGTAGTAAACCATCAGAAAATAGGCGCACCCGCCCGCAGCATAATAGGCCAGCGCTTTGGGCCCATTGACCCCCCGGACGGCCAGCGCCCTGGCCATTTGCCAGCATTTAAGGCACCGGTTCTTATGAAAAAATCTTTTATCGTGGATTTTAATACATACGTCTCCGTAGGCGATCAGTTTTTCGTCTTTTATGTATTCTCCATGGCTCAAGGCGGCCTGAAGGTCGTCTTTGCCCCATTGGAAGTCTCTGCGCTCAAAACCCTTGATCCCACGACCGTTTTTGACGACTTTAAACTCCGAGCTGTTCTTAAAACAGCGTTTGGCGCGGGACGCATAGTATTGTTCCTGAAACCGGACGGCAAAGGCCATCACATCCGCAGCGGCCACCGCCGTTTTCCACCCCGAGTTATATACCGCCAAAAACGCATCCAAATCAACCGTGGACGAATAAAGAAAATGGATATATCGCCATAACCGGCCCAGGTTCCGAAGCCTTAACCCATGCGGCAGCCAGGGGAAAAAATAAACTTCCTGGGCATCGAGCAAAACCGGCTGCCCGCTACGGTCGATAAGGATATTGCCGGGATGCAGATCCCGATGATACACCCCTTTGGCATGCAATACGGCCAGATAGTCCGCCAGTCTGAACATATGGCCCGGATTGCGGCAATCGATCCCTGTGCCGCCGACATCCTCGGTGACAAGGAAAAAACCGCGGCACGGATACCGTCCCTTATAACCGAAAAATACGCGTTTGGGGGCGGCAACGGATTTTTTTTCCAGCCTGTACAGGTTGCGCCATTCGGTTCCAATGCGCCACGGAAGCATCAAAAAACGGCGCCTGTCCTTTTTGTGGGAGAGCGGACTGATTTTCAAAAAAAATTTTCCGACCGGGGCGTCAAGAAAATAGACCTCCCGGCGAAAGCTCTTAGATACAAGAGAGGCCCGACTCGCCTGGCAGAGCAGATGCTCAACCGTCAGATCCTTGTACGCCGCGTCTTTGACAATACGGCAGCCTTTCAGCCGATCATGTAAATCTGCAGCGGAAAAATGGGTTGCTGCTGCCAATTCTTTAGTCATAGGATTTATATCGCACGCCCGGGGGTACAAAACAATTGCTTTTTAAAACAAAAATAGATATAAGAAATATTTTTTTTGTCAACCAAATTGGACGATAGCCCCATGCCCAACATTGACGCCAAAAAAATCTGCCTGATCCGGACATCAGCTATCGGCGATACGGTGCATGCCCTTAGCTTTGTCAACGGTTTGCGCAACGGCTATCCGGATGCCCACCTGACCTGGGTGCTGCAAACATTCCCGTATGAACTGGTCAAGCATCAGCCGGGAATCGACCGGTTTATCACGTTTGACCGCAAAGGCGGGCCGAAAGACTGGATTTCGCTTTTCAGCCAACTGCGCAGCGAGCGCTTCGACATGGTCATCGTGCCGCAGATAAGCGCCAAAGCCAGCCTTCTCACCTTTTTTACCCCCGCAGCCGTCCGGCTCGGTTTTGACTTCAAACGGGGCCGGCCATTGCACTGGCTGATCACCAACCGCCACATTCCTCAGCGCCCAATGGGCCACAGCCAGGGCCAGCTCTTTGAGTTTCTGGAATACCTCGGGATAAAAAATTTTCCGACAGAATGGAATTTTACCTTTACCGCCGAAGAACGGAGCTGGCAGCAGAAGGTTTTCGATGCCATCGGGCGGCCCGTGATCGGCTTTGTGGTTGCAACCGCCCACCGGGAAAAAGACTGGCAGGCCCAAAAGTATATACGGGTAATGGATTACGCGCATGAAACCCTGAACATGCAGTCAATGATAATCGGCGGGCCCGGCGCCGCCGAACGGCGCATGACCGATGAGATCCTCGGCGGCTGCCGAAGTGAACCGATAGTTGCCCTTGAAGACTCGATCCGGCGGATGATGCTTCGACTCGACGGCTGCCGGTTGGTGGTCTCACCGGATACCGCACCGCTGCATGTCGCCGTCGCATTGGATGTGCCCACGATCGGCCTCTACGGATACACGAATCCGAGGCGCTGCGGGCCGTACAACAAATTTCTCGATTTACTCATTGATAAATACAATGATCCGGGCGAAGAAAATGCGCCAATCAACCGCAGCACCCGGGCCGGCCGCATGCCATCCATAACGGCGGAAGAGGTCATTGAAAAGATCGAACTGGGGCTGAATCGCTACCCACGGAAACACAGATACAAACAGATGGTCAGATGACGGTTATCGAAACGCATCGCACATATCGGTTCGGCTCTGCAGACGGCTTGAGCCACCGGCAAAAGGAAGCGCTCGCCGCCTGTCTGAGCGAGCCGCCGCAAGAGGCGGTATCGGGCATTCTTCCCGGCCGTGCGGGCATCCAAACGGTGGCCCTCGAGGGGATCGGTCGGGTAGTGATCAAGCCCTATTTTCGCGGCGGCATGCTTCGGCATTTCAACCGGCGGACCTATATCAGGATCGGCAGGACAAGGGCGCAGGCAGAATACGAATCGCTCCGACGCATCCGCGCAATGGGGGTCAACGTCCCCGAACCGGTCGCCTATATCTCCTGCGGCCATCTTTTTTATCACGCCTGGCTGGCCACCAAAGCGCTCGAGGCTGTAAAAAGCCTGGCCGAAATCTCGAAAACCGCGCCGGAGCGCGTTCCCTCCCTGATCCCCGAACTCGTCTGCCAGTTGCGCCGGCTGATCGACGAGCAGATCCATCACGTGGATATGCACCCCGGAAATGTCCTGGTAACCCCGGCGGATGCGATCTACCTGATAGACTTTGATAAAGCCAGGAGAACCCGCATCCCGCGTGAAAAACTCGCGCGGCGCTATTGCCGCAGATGGCGGCAGGCGGTGGCCAAATACGGGCTGCCCGCCTCGCTGGATGCGCCCTTTCAGGAACGCCTGCTGGAGGGTGAGGGGGATGGATAAACCAAACGCATCCGCCAGCAACAAAGCCGACGCCGCGCCCTTTGTGCCTTGAAAACGGCTTGTTTCGCGAACTTTGATCAGTTTATCCGGGTGATCATGCAATGGGGCCAGGGCGCCACCGGGGCTTGAGCCATCCCCCCTTAAATGCCGCCGGTGGCCGTCGCAGCGGCCACCGGCGGCAGCGGCATTACTTTTTCATCCGCTTCGAGGCCTTGATCGGATTTACTTTTTGCGCTTTCTCAGTAGATTCCATCGCCACATGGGTGGCCATATTGCAATTGCCGTTTTTCCATTTGGCGGATGGATCCGGGGCCACTGTACAATACCAGCCGCCTTCATATGCCTTCACCCGGTCGCAACCGTTGCAGGATTCGACAATCTGGTAGCAGCAGCCGCCGTTAAATGAGCAGCCATTGGCTGTCATGAATGGACATTCCTCACCTTTTTTAACTGTCGTGCATTTCATCTTCATACCCCCTTCAGTATCCAGTGCCAATCCATGATGGCTTCGTAAAAAG
>JAGXLR010000153.1 GCA_018334555.1 Desulfobacterales bacterium | reverse complement strand
CAGGCCTATGACATGGCCGGGGTCGGCCCCCAGGATATCGACCTTTGCGAACTCCACGACTGCTTCAGCATCGCCAGCCTGATTGCGGCAGAGAACCTGGGCTTTGCTGAAAACGGCAAAGCCGGAGAGCTCTGGGAGAAAGGCGAGACAAAGATCGGAGGCAAAATTCCCATCAATATTTCCGGGGGCCTGAAGGCAAAAGGCCACCCGATCGGCGCCACCGGCGCCTCTCAGGCCTGTGAAGTGGCCCGCCAGTTAAGAGGGGATATGGCGAGCGAGGCAAGGCAGGTGGAAGGCGCCAAGATCGGATTGGTGGATACTTTAGGCGGTGACGGCATTATCAGCAACCTGGTGCTTCAGACAAATGTTTAAACGAAGGCCACCCGATTATCCGTTTACTTGCAAAAAAACCGACTGCAACCCAGGAGGAGACCATGGAATACCAACTTTCTTTTAAAGATTACCATAAGGCGCTGATGAAAAACAAACTGATGGGCCTAAAATGCAAGGCCTGCGGCGCTATCACCTGCCCGCCGCAGATGAGCTGCAGAAATTGCACGGGCTTTGACCTTGAAGTGGTTGAGTTAACCGGTAAGGGAAAGATCACGACCTATACCACGATCTACGTTGCCCCGGAAGGCCGGGAAAACGAGGCCCCCTATATCATCGTGCTGGTTGAGCTCGAAGAAGGGCCCTGGATCATGGGGAACCTATACGATATGGACCCGGCGCGGGCTGATCTGGATCTCATCGGAAAGCCCGTAGAACTCGGTACCCGCATTTTTCCCGGGGATAAATATTCGGACGGCCCGGCCGCCCGGCCGGTATTTCGCTTTACGGACGGAAAATAAGGCACACGGTTCTCAGCTGTTTAACGAAGATTGCACTATCTATGTAGCGGAAGGCTTCAGCCTTCCAGTGGACGCGGTTTGATGCGGCGGCCGCTTTTGCAAATGGCAGGCTAAAGCCCACCGCTACATCGCATTTACCATTAACGGCCATGTTGTATAGACTTTCCAAACAATTTAACTATATATATTAATATTCCAGTATGTTGTTTTGCTGTCATTCCGAGGAACGAAGGTGACGAAAAATCTTGTTTGTTAAAGATTTCTCGCTGCCGCTCGAAATGAGAATTCTGAGGAAATTTTTACCCAGGCTTCTCCTCGTCCTGTTCCTGTATTTTCTGCTTTAACGCCTCGCCGAGCTCACCCTTTTTCTTCGGCCCCTCTCTTAATGTCAGGCGGATCTTTTTCTCCTCCGGCAACACCTCGGTAACGCGGGCTTCAATGGTTTGTCCCGGTTCAAACCGATCCAGCGGATCTTCACCTTTTTTAGAAGGAATCTCGGAGACATGCACCATCCCCTGAATCCCCTCCTCGATTTCCACAAACACGCCAAAATTCGTAACATTAATTACCTTGCCGGTTACGGTTGACCCCGGCAGATAAGTTTGGGCAATCTTTTCCCACGGATGCGGCGTAAGCTGTTTGATGCCCAGCCTGACGCGCTGGTTTTCCCTGTCAATATCCAAAATTTTGGTCTGAACGGTATCCCCCTTCTTGTAAAACTCGGCGGGCGTTTTTATCTCATCCGTCCAGGACATGTCGGAGACATGTACAAGCCCGTTAATGCCCTCCTCGATCGCAACAAAGATGCCGAAATCGGTCACCTTCTTAATCCTGCCTTCAATGACCGACCCCAGTGGAAAGCGCTCATGCAGGGTATCCCACGGATTGGACATCAGCTGTTTGATCCCTAAAGTGACCTTCATGGCGTTTTCGTCCACATCCAGCACTTTCACGCGAATCCGATCCCCTATCGTATAAAGTTTGGCGGGATGCTTCATCGGCGTCCAGCTCATATTGCTTATATGGACCAGCCCCACGATACCGTCCAGATCCACAAACAGGCCATAGTCGGTAATATTGTTGATGGTGCCTTCCAGCACATCGCCCTTGTGGATGCGCTTTAAAGCCGCCGCTTTTTCCCTCTCGTACGCCGCTTCCAAAAGCGCCCGCCGCGAGAGCACAATATTTTCATTTTTCCGGTCAAATTGGATGATTTTGAATTCATGTGCCGTATCCAGCCATTCATCAAAATTACTGATCCGCCTTACATCCAGCTGGGATGCCGGCAAAAAGGCGGCTACGCCGATATCCACGATAAAACCGCCCTTCTTTCTTGAAACGATCCTGCCGGTTACCGTTTCGCCGGCTTCATATTTTTCCGTCAGCCCATCCAGCAGCCTCACCTTTTCCACGTTTTGCCGGGACAACACCGGATAACCGTCCTCATCCTTACGGACCAGCACAACATTTACCCGATCCCCGATTTCCAGGGTGAACTTACCCTCTTCATCCGCAAACTCCTCTTTTGACACCTCGCCTTCCGTCTTGTAGCCGATGTCAATCAAAACCCTGTCATTATCAATATCAACGACCTGGCCTTCAATGATTTCACCGGGCTTAAACTCCTTGAATGTCTGCTCATAAACGGCCATCAGGTCTTCACCGCTCATATCGGAGAATTCGTCCAACCCCCTTTCCGGTGACTCATCGTCAGAGAAGCCATCGGTTTTCGTATTATGCTCGACATGGTCAATAATCATTGCCCTTACACCTCCAAAATAGATTGTTCGATCTCATCGGCCATCAAAAAAAGCATCCAGCCCATCAAGGAACAAGATGCTTTCTTATATCAACCCGTCTCACAGCCGTCTAATCGATTAAAAATATGAATCAGCGCATAACCCTCGTTGTCCCTCTATAGTTTGACCGATTATCTCAAGATTATAATATAAACTAACAACTAAATAACGGATTTCAATATGATCGGAAAAAAACAACCGTCTCGGCCCCATGAATCCCTGGCCTGCCTATCAAATTTTTAAAACGGCATAAAAAATTCAGACTCCCGGCCGTAGGGCTGAATCTGGGCATTCGGGTAGCGTTTTTTGAATACATGAATCATGGCGACATTTTCACTCATCACGGTAGCCGTAAAGGCCTTGTATTGATTTTCCTTGGCGATTTCCTCAAGCAGCTGCAGCAGATAGCTGCCGATGCCCATACTCTGAAAATCCTCCCGGACCAGGAATGCCACCTCCGCCCGGTCTGATTCATCTTCCCCGTAATAAGAGCCGATCGCGATAATTTCCTTGTATTTTCCCTTCTGAACGAGGCCCACGATGCTCATGTTCTTCCGGTAATCCACGGTAGCCCACTGCTTTTGGAGCATCTCGCGCTTGAAAACCTTTTTCTGATGGAAAAATCGATAGTAAATGCTCTGATCTTTCAGGGAATAGAAAAAATTCCGGACGGCAAACTCATCCGAGGACAAAAGGGGTCGGAATTCCACGGATTTGCCATTGGGAAGCTCCAGATAGGATTTGTAGTTCTCCAGGAATATCAGGTCCTGTCGGCTGGGAGGGACCTGATCCGGAAAAATATAGTGCTTTCTCTTGGCCTCGTTGATAAGCTTCTCCCGAAATCTCGGGTGGGCGATCTGGGTCAGCTCCATGACCCGCTGGTAAATGCTTTTCCCGTGAAGCTCAGCGATACCGTATTCGGTGACTACGATATCGATGTCCCCCCGGGTAGTCGCGATCCCGGCCCCTTCGCTCAGGTGCGAGACGATCCGGGAGACCTCCCCGTTCTGGGCGGTGGAGGGCAGCGCAATAATGGAGAATCCGTTTTTGGACATCTTGCTTGCACGGATGAAGTCGACCTGGTCTCCGATCCCGCTGTAAAAAAGATAGCCTTTGGAGTCCGTACATATCTGTCCGGTCAGATCCACCTCCAGAGCCGAACTCAGTGAAATGAAGTTGTCGTTTTGGGCGATCACGTTGGGATCATTCACAAATTCGGATGCCCGGAAATAAAACATGGGGTTGTTATCCACATACTCGTAGAGTTCGCTCGACCCCATGCACAGGGAGGCCACAATCCGGTTGGGCAAAAGGGTCTTTTTGCGGTTGGTGATGACCTTCTGCTTCATCAGCGGCAACAGGCCGTAGGTAATGACCTGGGTGTGGATGCCCAGATCCTTCTTGCCGTTTAAATAGGGGAGTATCGCATCCGGCAGGTGGCCGAAGCCGACCTGAAGGGTGGCCCCGTCATCGACGAGCTGGATAACATAGTGCGCAATCCGCTCCACCAACTGTTGGTTTTTGGTGGCCGGAATAAACTCCACCAGCGCCTCGTCCTGGTAGACCAGATAATCGATTTCATCCACGTGAATATGGCTGTCCCCCCAGGTTGTAGGCATTCGGGGGTTAACCTGGGCGATAACGGTTTTGGCCATCCGCAACCCGGCAAGCGTAATATCCACAGAAATTCCCAGGCAGCAGAAACCGTATTCGTCCGGGGGGCTGACCTGGATCAGGGCCACATCCAGGTTGATCTGCTGGGAATAGAACAATTCGGGTATCTGGGACAGATAGGCCGGAAGATAGTCGATCTTTCCCTCAAACGCCGCCTGCCGCATATAGGGGCTGATAAAAAACAGCTTCAGGGAAAACCGGGACAGAAAATGGGCCTCGTTTACATAATTGGAAAGGGTGGCGGAGAGCATCTGGTAGATAACGATATCCTGAATGGAACGGTCCGTCACCATGGCCCTGATCAACGCCTGCGGCTCACCGCAGCCCGTACCGATAAAAACGCTTGAGCCGTTTTTGATCTCTTTGACCGCCTCGCCTGCTGTCAGGGCTTTCTCCGGATACCGGCTGGCAAGCTCCATGGCTGAGAATTCTCCAGCTTATAATTAAACGCAACAAATAATAGAAAATGATAACCGATAATTTGGGGTTTGGCAATTTTAGAAATCAAACTCTGAGGTTCTCGTAAAAAGCGGTTTATTCCGGTGGCGCGGTATTTTTGCAGAAAGGAAGCCCGACCTTGAAGTTCCTTGGAAACTATTTATACCATACAACAATGCTTGTACTTTTTGCCGCTGCCGCAGGGACAGGGGTCATTGCGGCCGACGTTCGCCCACATGGCCTCCTGGTGCTTCCGGCGGGCTTCCAGGGCCCTGGCCCGTATGTCCACGGGATGGGATTCAATATGCGCAAACAGCATCTTCCAGGCCCGGCAAAACAGGCTGGTCCCGTCTATGCGATGCCGGGGGCAGTCCGCCTGACAGAAATCCGCAAACCGGCACCTCCGGCATTCTTCCGGCCAGTCGGCCTTGGCCTCGGCAAAAGCCCTTCGTTCAGGCGAGTTCATCAGTGACTCGAAATTTTGCCGATGGATATTGCCCAGGCGATGCGGGGCATCCACATAGAAATCGCAGGGGTAAACGTCCCCGTTGTGCTCCACCACCAGGTAGGAATCGCATGCCGGCAGCCATTGGCAGGAGGCGCGCACGCCATCCATAAGGAAGAGGAGTAAATCCTCGAACAGGCGGATGGAAACATGGGGAAAGCCGTTTTCCAGCCACAGGTCGAAAAGCCGGATATAGAAACGGCCCAGGGCTTCGCCGGTAACCGCGCGTTCGGCCGGCCGGCCGGTGGCCGGATCCACGTCCGCGCAGGGGATAAACTGCAGATGGGTAAACCCCTGCTTTAAAAAAAAGGAATAAAGATCCGCCGGCCGATACACATTGTCCGGGGTTAGAAGCGTCAGGATGTTGAATGCCACGCCGCGCCGGCTCATGTTTTCGGCCGCATTCATTACCGCCGCAAACGAGCCGCGGCCCTGCCGGTCGATGCGGTGCCGGTCATGGATATCCGGCGGCCCGTCAAGGCTCAACCCCACTAAAATGTTATTATCCGCCAAAAATCCCGCCCAGTCGTCATCAATCAAAAGCCCGTTGGTCTGGATGGAGGTTTCCACCGACTGCCCGTCAGCCGCCAGGCGTTGCTGCAAATCGATGACCTTTCGAAAAAAATCCAGCCCCATGAGCGTCGGCTCACCGCCCTGCCAGCAAAACGAATTATTTGGGTGCCCCAGGGCCAATGCCTTTTGAATCATGGTTTCTGCGGTCGCCTTGGTCATCATGGGCCGGGAACCGGGATACAACGCTTCCGTCCGCTTATAAAAACAGTAGCTGCAATCCAGGTTGCAAAGGTAGGATGCAGGCTTAACAAGCAGATTCATTTGGTTTCCCTTTAAAAAAGCGCCTTGTAGCCCGCCTGATACAAGTAGAACCAGTGCTGGCCCATGGCCCAGAAGCAGAACACGTAGACCAGCGCCAGGCTCGCCAGAACGATAAATATCGGCCCGGCCGCATGGGCCTTTTCCCCCGGTTCCTTTCGCCGGACACGATAAACCGCCTCCCAAAAACCCATTTGGGCGGCGGTAAAAGCCAAAGCCCCCAGAAAAAGCGGGTTAAGGCCGTAATACAGGGATTCCGCTACGCTGAAATACGCCGTAACACGAATAATCTCCCAGATATTCCAGACCACCGGCGTGAGCAGGCACGCCATGATGCAGATTCGGGGCGCGGCCCCGCGGAACCGTCCCAACGGATAGATCACCGACGGGCCGAAGACGATGGATACGTTCAGCAGCAGGGCGAAAATGAATGCCGCGGGTTGATGGAGAGCCGGAGCCAGTTCCGGCCATGGCATGTTATAGAGGACCTTGGCCGCCGCCATCATCAACAGGACGGCAGCCCCCGCTATCCAGCACCCAAATTGGCGCCTTTTTGACCCTGCGACCGCCGTCATAAGCGTCCCTCCCGTTTAAGGGTTGCCAGCATATCCCGTAATCCGGTCAGTTCCCGGGCGTCTACCCGGTCCATCAGGTTTTTCCGCTGCCTCGGGTCCGCCTCAAGATCATACAGCTCGGGCGGGCACCGTCCCTGATATTCGATATAGATGCGGTCTTTTGTCCGGACCGCATCTATACCGGGAACGTTATATGGAAAATCTGAGAAGTATTCATAGAGCCAGGCCTCACGGCCGGGCGTTCCCGGGCTTTTCAGTATCGGCAAAATGCTTTGCCCCTCAATGGCGGGGCCGGGTTTTATGCCGGCAATTTCAAGCAGGGTCGGCGCCAGGTCGATATTCAGCACCATCTGGCCGGCCCGACGGCCCGGACCACGGATTAAACCCGGTGCCCGGACGATGAACGGCACCCGGATCGACTCCTCGTAGGCCCACCGCTTGTCGATCAGGCGGTGCTCGCCCCAGAAATAGCCGTTGTCCCCGGCATAGATCACGATCGTATTGTCGGCCAGGCCCTTCTTGTCCAAAAAATCCAGGAACCTGCCCACATAATGATCGACTGCGGTCAGCACGCGGCAATAGTTTCGGTAGTGGTATTGAAGCGGCCCGGCAGTACCGGCAAACATGGCGCCGTTGGTCATGGTGACCCAGGTATCGGCCTCGGGCGCCAGGGG
>JAGXLR010000152.1 GCA_018334555.1 Desulfobacterales bacterium | reverse complement strand
GTTTCTTGAAGCTGCAGACACCCTTTTATTGATCAAAGAGGGCAAGATCGGCTATAAGGGCGATCTTGAGGGCGCCAAACCGATACTGGAGGATTTAAGCGTCTGCACATTCAGTGATGCGTGTGAAGGAGAAGGCAATGATAGATGCTACCGATAAAAAAATTCTAAAAGAGGTCGCCGATCTCGAGGGCATGCCAAAAGGGGCCTATAATATTCGAAAGAACGGAGCGCTCTTGGGCCGGGAGGTTTCCGCCAACATCAATATCGAGGCCAACGAAAAGGGCGACGGGATTATAATTGATATCAAACCGGGCACGGTCAACGAGTCGGTCCATATTCCGGTGATTTTAACCCAGGCGGGGCTGCATGACGTGGTGTACAACACGTTTAACATCGGTGAGGACTCAGACGTTACAATCGTCGCGGGCTGCGGGATTCACTGCGGAAGCTCCGAATCCGAGGGCCACTCCGGCATTCACGAGTTTCATATTAAATCCGGGGCGCGTCTCAGGTATGTCGAAAAACATGCAGCCATCGGTGAGGGTACTGGCAGGCGTATTCTAAATCCCACAACCAAAATTTTCATGGCGGAAAACGCCAGCGCAGAAATGGAGCTAACCCAGCTTGGGGGCGTGGATGAGGCCAAGCGGTATAACGAGGCAAAAATCGGAGCGGGAAGCGTACTTTTGATTACCGAACGGGTAATGACTGAGGGCCTTCAGGCGGCGGAATCAAAAAACGAGATCGAACTTGCCGGAACGGACAGCAAGTCGAACATTGTATCCCGTTCGGTTCTGAAAGGCGATTCCAAACAGGACTTTTACGTCAATCTTACGGCGCTGGCCAAGTGCTACGGGCACATCGAATGCGACGCCATCATCATGGACAACGGGAACAACCAGACCATCCCTGCATTGAAGGCCCTGCATCCGGACGCCGAACTCACGCACGAGGCGTCCATCGGAAAAATCGCAAACGACCAGCTCATGAAACTGATGAGCCTGGGGCTAAGTTATGATGAAGCAGTCAATAGGATTATACAGGGCTTTTTAAAATAGTATCGAGGAAGCTATGACAATCTCGTAAAAAGTCGATTTTAGGATGGCAAAGTAAAAAGTTCAAGATCAAGGCGCGCAAAATCCCGAGGAATACAGCGTACTTAGCTGTACGTGAAATTCCGAGGGATGCAGCGCAACACAGATATTGGACTTTTTACGAAGCCATCAAGCTATAACAACTCCAATATTTCCTGGCCTACCCCCACCCATAGATAGGTAACACCGACCAAACCGATAACGAGAAAGACCATCATCAGAAAGTCCGTATACCCGACCTTCCATATTTCGTCGTCAATCTCCCATTCCGCTAAGCCGTGTAATTCGGCGAGCTCCCGCGCCACCTGCGTAGCCTCCCCATAGTACTGCCAGCGGCCGCCTTCTCTGAGTTGTCTGTAAATATTGGTGTTACGCTTGATCTTGACCTGGCAACCGTCCTTATTATGGCCCAGGTAGTCGTGGATCATTTCTTTGGTGATTACCATGATAACCCCCTCGAACAAAAAATCCGCCTCTTTCTATTTGGTACGCAAAAAATATAATAGCAGATGGGCGCTGAAGTAAAGATAAAATTTTCATTTTTTTCTTTACCTTAAGGGAAAGTTTGGACTCGTCTGCCGGGTGCCGGACGGGGAGACTGTGTCGGCGTCCAAAAATCAAAACGATGTGGAAAACTCGGCTCGATCCGAGGAGGTCTGGGTTTTTATCGCCGGGGGTCGCCTCGTCAGGCGTTTAATAATCCACTTGCTTTCCGCGTATGGCCTAAACGTTGGCGACATCCGTCCCCTGTTCGCCCCCAGTTCTTGCTCCAACTGGCTGGCCAGCTTTTTGATGCGATGGTCCAGGTCTTGTGAAGGGTTTCTGCGTCCAGACAAAACGCCTGACAGGTGCCGCCGGCATACGCCTAAATACCTGGCAATCGGCGCCAGTTGGATACCATGGGCTTGGAAGACCGCTTTTGATGGATGGGGGGCTATTCGGATTTGCCCTTTGACTGCAATCATACCGTTTCCTTCCGATTGTCTGCGGAAACGGTCGGGCCGTCCGACGGAGTCTCAAAGGATGACTTTTTACGAGATTGTCAAGGTTTAAAGCCTGCCAAAAATTTTTGACAAAAACCCCTTGCTTTTTTGCCAAAACGGTCATATATTGGCGGCACTTTGTAGTTCATACGAACCGTTTTTAGAGACCCGGGACGGCCCCCACCGTTTCCGGGTTTCGCTTTTTTTGTATTGAAAACATTGAGACGCTTATTAAAAACAGTAAGACAATTCTATTATGCAGAATATTAAAAAAATATCAAGATAAAAATTGTCTAAAACCCAAAAAATATTATAGCCTTGACAGTCTCGTAAAAAGCGATTTATTCCGCCGCGGCGGTGTTTTTGCAGAAAGTAACGCTAAAAAACAGCCGCATTGTCATTTCGAGCGGCAGCGAGGAATCTTTAACCAATCAAGATTCCTCGTCACTTTCGCTTCTCGGAATGACAGCAGCGAAAGCATCTGAAATAATATTAAATGCAGATGGCAGCTCCACAAAAGAGTGCGGATGGAAGCGTGACGATTGAGACTTATTGGATGTAAAAAAGTAAATTCGTGAACGAATTTGTCTATTGACAATAGCCTTCTCATGGAAGGCACTAAGCTTTTGATTTTTTAACCCAATACCCAATACCCAAAACCCAAAACCTAACACCTGAAGTATCATAACCTTCTAAAACCTAAAACTCGAACCGCATCTGAGCCCTGACGTGGTCCGTCAGCACTGAAAAAACCGGCAGGTCCCCATAGGGGTCTATCCCGCCGCCGTTTTTGTCAAGCGGTGACACCGGCTCGAAAAATCTGATGGTTTCAGCCTGAAGAGGCACCGCCCTTCCGTTTAGATGGATATTTGTCTGGTCGTTAAAATCGAACCCGTGAAAATAGATCTTTAGCCTGCTGTAACGCGATGGATATTTACCGTCTGCCGGTTCAAGAATCAATGCATTTTTAGAAAGCCGGATATCGCGCTTAAAATAATTCCCTTTTTGATAATCCATCGTATACCCGTCATCTTCGTAATAGGTAGACGCGCTCTCTTTTTCCGAATCCCGGTAAACATGGATCTGAAGCGGCCCCTGGGAGATTTCGTCCGTGCAGGAGACCGGGTCCTGCATGGGAATCACAGCCCCCGCCCGGACAAAAAGCGGAAGGCGCTCTTTTGGCGCCTTGCTGTAGATTTCGGCGCTTCCCTGGTAGCGCGCGTCCGAATAGAAATCATACCAGCCGCCTGCCGGCAGATAGAGCTCTGCGATACGAACATCTGAGGCAACCGGTATCACCAGGATGGCGTCGCCGAATAGATACTGATGCTCATAGGCATGGGCGTATATCATCGGATCGTGGAAATAATCAACCGCAAGGCTTCTGGCGACAGGAATGCCGCTTTGTGAACAGACATAAAATGCGCTGTAAATATAGGGAAGAAGCCGGTACCTCAGCTTGATATAGTTCCTGGCGACCGCCTCGACCCCCTCGCCAAAGCTCCAGGGTTCGGCATCCCGGCTGTTGATCATCGTATGGCCCCGCGCCAGGGGCGCGAACACGCCGATACTGATCCAGCGGGCAAACAAATCCGGCGAACATTCACCGACAAAGCCGCCGATATCATAACCGCAGAACGGCATGCCGGAGATGCCCATGCTGTTGACCATACGAACATCGGCCAGCATGTGGGCGTCATCGGAGATATTATCCCCCGTCCATACCGATGCATAACGCTGCACGCCCGTGTAGCCGGAGCGTGTCAACACAAAGGGCCGGATGTTTTCCCGCCATTGGCGCATCCCCTCCCAGGTACTTCTGGCCATCTGCATTCCGTATACATTATGCGCCTCTTTATGGGTGGCCCCCTTCCCGTCAAAACTAAACTCTAATAGGTCCGGTATATGATGCCCCCATGCGGAGGGTTCGTTCATATCCGTCCAAAAGCCTTCGATGCCCGCGGTGACAAAATCCTTAAGCCATCCACCCCACCACCTCCTTGTCTCGGGCCGCGTAAAATCAGGAAAATGGCACCAGCCGGGCCAGACCTCGCCGGCATAAGGCTCGCCATCAGGATATTTGACAAAAACATCCTGATCCTTTCCGTCCTCATAGGGCGTAAACCCATCCTCAATTTTTATACCCGGGTCCAGGATCGCCACCACATGAAAGCCCATCTTTTTCAGGTCAGCAGCAAGGTCCACAGGGGCCGGGAATCGCTCGTGGTCCCAGGTAAATACCCGAAAGCCCGCCATGTAATGGATATCCAGATAAATAGCGTCTGCCGGGATGTCCCGATCCCGAAATCCCCGCGCAACGGCCATGACCTCACGGTCCGGGTAATAGCTGAACCGGCACTGTTGATAGCCCAGACTCCATAGCGGCGGAAGCGGCATTCGCCCCACCAGTCCGGTAAACGCCCGAAGGATGCCGGCAACGGTTTCATCATGGATGAAATAATAATCCATGGGCCCGGCCGGGATTGAAAAAAAGGAAAACCGGTCGTTGGCCGCCCCGAAATTGAACGTGCTCCGGTAGGTACTGTCCAGAAAAATGCCGTATGCAAGCCCGTGGTGCCCGCCGATATAAAACGGCAGCGTGGTATAAAGCGGATCCGCATCGGCCGGATAGGCAAAATAATCCGTGTTCCAGTTCGTATAGGAGGCGCCGGCCCGATCCAGATGGCCGGTTTTTTCGCCAAGGCCCAGGAAGCGCTCACCGGGTTCCAGCTTCTTATATGTCGTGATTTCCTCTCCAATCCATGAGGTGCCAAAGGCAGAATCGTCCGCATTGATCAAATCGCCGGCCGTTGTCAGAAAAGCCAGCCGCACCGGAAACTTCTCTATTTTTGCGACAACGCATCGGGTCTGAATCCGGATGCGCCCCTCTGCCTCCCGAATAGAATATTTGACCGGATGGGGATCTGCGGCAACGGCATAGGAGAAATCCTTGGGGGCATCACCCGGCCTTTTTATCATTACCCGACAGACGGCCTCTGAATAAAAAACCACATCGACAACGGCGTTTTCCGCGACGATATGGATCCCGCCGGCAATCCGGCTGTGGGACACATAGTTTTTCAGCGGTTCATTAATTTTGGACATCGGAGGTCTTCCTGTTTACTTTAAATAAGATAATCACTAAAAAATTAATTTTGGGATGGCAAGGTAAAAAATTATGGAGAATTCTATGAAAGTCCGGCTTCAATACAAAAAAGAATTGGCTGAGAACACGACCCTTTTCGGATTCACACCGGATGGCCCGCTCTCCTATAGGCCAGGCCAATATGTCCGCTTGAAGCTCTCGCTCAAATATCCAGATAAAAAAGGCGACGAGCGCTACTTCTCGATCGTCAATCCGGACGCCGAAAATATTGAAATCGCCACACGCATATCGGATACCGGATACAAGCAGACGCTTGCCGCCATGCCGTTCGATGAGAACGCCTGGATTAGCGAAATCGGCGGCTCATTTCAGCTGCCTGAGGCTCCGGACAAAGAAATCGTAATGGTGGCCGGCGGCATCGGCATCACGCCCTTTAAATGCATGCTCGAGCATGCCGTATCCAAAAAGGATACCCGCCCCATCACGCTTCTGTATTCCAACCAGAATTTTGATAAAACCGCATTTTACCATGAACTGAGCAAACTCGACACGGACAACGCCAACATCCGTGTTATCTTTCTCATGACCCGCCAGGAGGACTGGACGGGACCCAAGGGCCACATCAACGGGGGTTTCCTTAAACAGACGTTTTCCTCGCCCGAAAGCCCTTACTACATGGTTGCCGGCCCCCCCAAGTTTATAACCGCGATAGAAGCGGTGTTTGAAGAAATCGGGGCCTGGGATACGCATTTTGAAAAATTCTTCGGCGCCGCCTGAGAGACCGGCCCGCCATCGCCTTAAAAGAGGCATTGAGACACTGAGGGGCTAAGGCACTGAGGCACTAAGCTTTTGATTTTTTTAATCTAATACCTAACACCTAATACCTAACACCTAACACCCAAACCTTATACCAATATTTTTTTCTTGATTTTTAGATATTAATTAAGTAATTACTTACTTAATGGACTCCCTGGATGCCGTCTTTGGGGCGGCGGTCGGCGGCCGCATTTCTTGACTCTGTCTGACTCCGGAAATTTTCTGTAAAAGAGGATGTGCTATGAGCGACAACGTATATATTATCGGCGTGGCCATGAACAAATTCGGCAAATATCTCGAACGCAGCATCAAGGACTTGACGGGCGAATCCTTGAAACAGGTGCTGAAAGACGCCGAGCTGGGCCCAGAGGCTATCCAGGCCGCCTGGTTTTCAAACACCGGCTGGGGGATGCATGATTTCCAGCACTGCATCCGCGGCCAGGTAGCCTTATCTGCCCATGGACTGGACAAAATCCCCATCACCAATGTGGAAAACGCCTGCGCATCCGCGAGTACAGCCCTGCAAGGGGCCTGGACGGCGATAAAGGCCGGCCTTTATGACTGTGCCCTGGCCATTGGCACGGAAAAAGTCTACAGCGAGGACCGCAAACTCATGATGCAGGGGTTTATATCGGGAACGGATGTCGAAATCACGAACCAATATATCGAACAGTTGAAACAGACGGCCAGGGAAAAAGCAGAGGCTTCGGAGGGCCCGGATCAAAAGGACAAAAAAAAGGGCGGGCACTCCGTTTTCATGGATTTTTACGCCATGGGCGCTAGAAAGCACATGAAAGCCTATGGGTCCACGCGGCGACAGCTGGCCGTGATAGCGGCCAAGGCGCACAACAACTCAACGTTGAACCCGCTGGCCCAGTACACGTTTCCCCAGAGCGTGGAGCAGGTGCTGGCCGACTACGAGGTCGCCTATCCCCTGACCCGGGCCATGTGCTCACCCGTGGGTGACGGCACCGCCGCGGCCATTTTATGCTCCGAAAAATTTTTAAGAGCGCACTCCGCCTCCCGGGCCGTCCGGGTGCGGGCCTCTATTCTGCGCTCCGGGTCATGGACGGAAAACACGATTTCCGAGCGGGCTGCCAAACCCGCCTATGAAATGGCCGGGGTGGGGCCGGAGGATATCCATGTGGCGGAAGTCCATGACGCTACTGCGTTTGGCGAACTCTACCAGACGGAAAAACTCGGCTTCTGCCCCGAAGGAGAAGGCGGCCTGTTTGCAGAAAGCGGCGCCACTGCCCTTGGCGGAAAACTGCCTGTGAATACCAGCGGCGGGCTTCTCTCCCGGGGACATCCCATCGGTGCCTCCGGGCTGGCCCAGATTTACGAGCTCGTCACCCAGCTTCGCGGGGAAGCCGGCAAACGTCAGGTACGGGACCCAAAAATCGCCCTGGCTGAAAACCCC
>JAGXLR010000151.1 GCA_018334555.1 Desulfobacterales bacterium | reverse complement strand
GGAGAAGGGACTCCAACCGCCAGACGAGCCATTGATGGAAAAATTGGCGGATGCCGGTGAGTTTTCCGTTTCCCAGCTGGATATCTCTGAGGCGGGGATTTCCGAGATAGGTATGGCACCTGCCTATGGAGCGGCGCTCAAGGCGCTTCAAAGGGTTCCGATGGATATCAACCTGCTGCCGGCGGAACACCGGAAAAAGCCGAGCAAGATGGTTTTCTATTCATTGTACGGCCTCTCCGCCCTATTGCTGGTCTCCTTTTTTTTGTGGGCGGGCAGCCACATGGTGCAGCACAGACTCGCCTACAATCGGCTAAATACGGCAATCGACTCTGTTAAGGCGCGAATTTCCGAAATCAAGGGGTGCCAGTCTGAGAACCAGCGGATTGAAGACAAACTCGAATACCTGAACGCATACGTGGTACGCTATGGCCGGTTGATAGATATTTTAAACGAGCTGAGCCGGGCTATACCGGCCCATGCATGGATTTATCGCTTTGACTTCTCAGGAGAGGAAGTCCAGATTGAAGGGCTGGCTGACAACGCTTCTGAACTGATACCACGCCTTGAGAAACTCCCCCTTTTTGAAGACGCTTCATTTTTAACCACCATTACAAAGGGGCGAGACGGAAAAGAAAATTTCACTATCGGGCTGGATGTAAGAAAAAATCCGGTCGATTGACTCCTGACCGGGCGTTCGGAGCGTAAAGGGGAGATATTTGGTTCACATCGATCAGCGGAAAAAATATATCTTGGCCATCGGCGCCGTATTACTGATCCTGGCGCTTCTATACCGTTTTTTCCCCAACTTCGGCCGCATTTATCCATCGGAGGGCGAAATCGCGGCGTTGGCTGATGAACTGGCCGGCTACAGGCATCAGCTCAAAAAACTGGAAAGCCTGAAAGGCCGGACGCGGCATCTGGAAGAGGCGTTGAAAAAGCGGCATTCAAACCTGTTCAGGGCGGATACCCCATCGCTTGCCGCAGTGGAGATGCAGAAGATTATCGAGGCCATTGTCTCTCAAAACGATGTGGAGATCTCCTCAACCCAGGTCCTCAATGAACAGCCGGTCAAGGATAAGCCGTATATCAAAGTGCCGATCCGGCTGACATTTTCCGCAAAGATTGATCAGCTAAAAAATATATTATATGAAATCGAATCCGCCCCGGCGTATTTAAAAGTGGTCGACGCCGAGTTCCGCAGCCCCCGCCGGGGTGGGGCGAATCGACGGATCAGCGTCCATTTGACTGTGGCCGGGCTCTTGAAGCCCACAGCGGATCAAAACCCTGACGGGCAGGGATAGCATATGATTAACAGGGTTTGGCTCATAAACAGTTTGCTTCTGGTCCTCATCTGTGTGCTGGCCGTTAACACCTATGATCTATGGGTGGCTGAGGATCATATGACGGCCGGGGCCGCCCCCCAAAAATCCGAAAAGCGTTCTAAACCGGCTATAAACCATGAAAAGCCGGCCCCGGTCAAAGAGAAATCCCATTACCAGCCGGTGGTTAAAAAAAATTTGTTTTTCCCGGATCGCACGGGGCATATCGAGAAGGCGTCCTCCGCCGGGGCGTCAACGGGCTCTAAGCAGCAAAAGCCCTCGGAATTTGAAAACTATATTATACTCTATGGCGTCACGATGACCGGTGAAGAGAAGACTGCGCTGATCAGCAACCCGAACCCTGAAAAGGGCGGGAGAAAAACCCTATGGGTGGCGGCCGGCGACCATATCAGGGGGCGCGGCGGAAGCCCGAGAATAGAAATAAAAGAAATCCATAAGGACAAGATTATTCTGTCGGTCCTTGGAAAGTCGTATGACTGTGAAATGTATAAGGACCGATCCAAGTCTTCGGCAACGGTCCAGACGGGCCATGTCGAAAAAACCCCATCCAGCCCCTCTCTCCCGCCTTCAAGGCAAGTCAAACAGCCTCCTACGGAGATTTCCCCCGATGGTAAATATAGAATCATAACAACGCCGTTTGGAAAAATTAAGCGAAGGATTAACTGATCGATATGAAGCTAAAACGCCATAATATTCAAGTGCTAGCGGTATCCGGGGTGGTCTGGATGCTTTTAATCGGTTTGGCGGGCTGCTCCGCCAAAAATGCCGCCGAGCCCGAGTATTCGGTATCGGTAAAGGGCGAACGGGTGGCATCGGTCGATTCGGTTGAAAAACCGGCGGATTCTGCCGGTGGCCAGAAATCCGATCCGACGAGTGCCCCCGAATCCCAGCCTGAATCCGAAAAGGGGCCGGCTGAGGATCAGGCCTCCGTCGCCGGTGGGGCGGAAACCGAGGCTGATCCGGGGGGCCAGGCCCCTCAGGTAAAAAAGACATCCGCCGGCGAAGGGTTCGTAGCGGCTTCGCAAGCCTCTGAAAAGAAGGACGAGAACGCTCAGGAACAGCCAAAGCCGGAAGAGGCCTCAAAAAAGGAGCCGGACACCAAAAAAGGCAGGCCCATTGTTTTTAATTTTGACAATGCCGAGCTTACCGATGTGATCCGGAACCTGGCCGGGCAGCTGGGCGTCAACTATATGTTTGATGTAGAGGCGAAGGGCAAGGTGACGGTTCACACAGCCGGGGAGCTATACCAAAAAGATCTTTGGCCGCTTTTTTTCCAGATCCTCGAGGCCAACGGGCTGACCGCGGTCAATAAAGGCGGCCTGTACCATATCGTGGAACTCAAGGATGCGGCGCGCATGCCGATTACCTCAAGGATCGGGAGCACCGCCGGCGAACTGAGGCCGAACAAGAATATGATCATTCAGATCATACCCTTAAAGCACATCGGGGCCTCTGAGATAGCCAAGCTCTTGAAACCGTTTATCTCGGATTCGGGCCAGATCATATCCCATGATGCCGCCAATACCCTGGTGGTGGTGGATAGCACGATGAATATGGCTAAAATACTGGAGCTCGTGCGAAGCTTCGATATGAGCGTGTTTGAAACCATGAAGCACCGGTTCTATCCGCTGGAATATGTCGGGGTCGAGGAGACGGTCAAAACCTTGAAAGAGATTTTTTCGGTTTATAAAAAAAACGGGAGCGGGGCGCAGGTCTCATTCGTCGGCCTGACCCGTCTCAATACCGTGCTGGCTTTAAGCTCAACCGCTGAGACACTGGATAAGGCCGATAATTTTATCAGTGAAATGGATGTTCCGGGCCAGGGCAATGAACCGAAAATCTACGTTTATTCGGTGGAGAAGGGGCGGGCCGGAGAGATCGCCGAACTTTTAAGCCAGATTTTCAGTGAGAAGGCTTCCAAAACCCCTTCCCAGGAAACGGCGGACGCGTCCTCGGATAGCCAGAGGAACCCCTTTGCCATGGGCAGGGACCGGGATGAGGATCAGGATCGGCCAAAAGAGGGGGACAAGCCATCGGAGTCGTCCGGAGAAGGCAAATCTCAGCCCTCTTCAGCATCCGGGGCGGCGTCGGGGGCAGGCGGCAACGCATTCAGTTCCGGTACGCTGCGGGGAGAAGTCAGAATTACGCCTGATGAGACCCGGAACAACATCATTATCGAGGCCATCCCTTCGGATTACCAGATCATCCAAAATCTTTTACGGCAGATCGACGTTCTTCCCCGGCAGGTTTTAATTAAAATGACGATCGCCGAAGTCTCGCTGGATGAAGAAACCGAGTTGGGGGTGGAGTGGTCCTATGTAAAAAGCGACGAGGATTTAAGCACGAGCCTTCTTGAGGCTACGCTCGGAAAAGGGGGGTTCAAATACACCATCGGCAATACGGATCGCTGGACCTCGGCCCTGTCCGCTCTGGCCTCGGAAAACAAGGTCAATATCCTGTCCTCCCCCAGCATTTTGGCGTCAAACAGCAAGGATGCGCAGATTGACGTGACGACTGAAGTCCCGGTGGCCAGCTCCGAATATGAATATACCTCCGGAGAGAGCCCGGTGGTTTCGACAGACATCGAATACCGGGATACGGGCGTGATCCTTTCGGTTACCCCCCATATCAATGAGGTCGGACTGGTGACCATGGAGATCGATCAAGAGATCAGCGAGGTATCCGAGAGCGTCCAGGTGGCCGGCACGACCTATCCGGCGTTTTTTAAACGAAGCGCCCAGACGACGCTCACGGTCAAAAGCGGCCAGACCATTGTTATCGGCGGGTTGATCAAGGAAACAAACTCCAACAGTATGTCAGGGGCGCCGTGGTTTATCAATCTACCGGTGGTGAAGTTTCTGTTCGGCCAAAAAAGGGACTCCCTGTCAAAAACCGAGCTGATAATTTTTATTTCGCCGAGCGTGATTACGGAGCTTGATGATATCGAGGCCGTAACCAATGAATTCAAGCGGAAAGTCCGGCATATACTTCCGGAAAATATGTAGATGCTTGCCCCGTCCATGGCCATGATGGATTCATGCAGATTTTAGGCTTCAAACCAAGGCATGCGAACGGATCCTGTCTATACCGAATGATCGCGGTTATTGCTGTTCTCTTTATAATCGGCGGCCTGGCACAGACGGCGGCGGGCGAAAACAGCCGCCGGCATGAGGTGGCGATAGTCATTTCCGATGAGATCTCCCCCTTTATCCAGGCTGCGGAGGGATTGAAGCAAAGGCTCGGAGAAATCCCGGAAGTCGCGTTTGAAACCGTCTATTTGAATAAATACGAGGGCCGCTCCCGCCGGGTCATGATCAACAGAATCGTCAGTGCCGACTATTTCCCCGTCGTCGCGATCGGACCCGATGCGGCCCGGTTGCTATGGCAGGCGGATCATTCGAAGAAGGGGCGGTTTATCTATTCGATTGTGCTGAACCCGCAGCGTATTTCCGGAATCGACGCATCGGCCTGCGGCATTTCCCTTAACATACCCGTCAGACGGCAATTGGCGGTTATCCGGCAGGGGCTTCCCGGAATCGAAAGGATCGGGCTGTTCTTTGATCCCGACAATAATTCGAATTTTTACCATGATGCGGCTGTCCATGCCCGGAAACTGCAATTATCCGTCATCCCCTTTTCTGTCAATGCCAGGCAGGATATCCCCGATTTATTGAAAAACCGTCTTGCAGAAGTGGACGCATTATGGTTAATTCCGGACCATACGGTCATATCTGAGAGTATCGTTCAGTATATTATCAAACAGGGGTTATTGAAAAGCAAGCCGCTCATTGGCTATAATAAATTTTTTTTCGACAGCGGGGCGGCGTTGGCTTTTGTTTTTGATTATGGGCAATTGGGACGGCAGACCGGTGATCTGATCGCCGATAGGCTAACAGGAGCGCCCTGCGGCAGCGAGCCGCCGGTGTTTGAGGCCTGGCTGAACCAGCGGATCTATGAAATGCTTGATATAGAGGTCAAACAAATACAATCGGAATCGATACGGGTGAAACCGTGAGGCGTCCGGGGATCCATTTTCGGTTGGTCGCTGCGGCCGTGCTGGTAATTTGTGCGACATCCTTTACCCTGGGCTACGTGGGCGTCAAGATATTCCATGGCTTTGTCAGGGAGCGCTTTGATGATCGGATGTCTTTTATGGCCCGCTATCTTGCCCTTAACGCCGAGCTGGGCATTTTGATCGGCGAAAAGGATATGCTGGCCAACCAGGCAGAGAATCTGCTGGCCGAGAAGGATGTGGCCGAGGTTACCATAACAAGCCGCCAGGAAGGCCTGATGGCCCATGTCTCCAAAAAAATTACCGGCCCCCTCCATGATATCGAGGCGCCCGTGGTGGTCAAAAGCAGCCGTGAGGAGAGCCGGGCGTTTAATTCGGTCGGGGCGGCCAGGGCGGATAATCAAAATATCGGCCGGGTTCGGATCAAATACAGCACCGCCGGCATAAACCGGTTTTTAACGCGTATGACCGTTCGTTTTTTAATCCTGGCCGCCGCAATGGCCGGCATTTGTGTGGTCGTCTTCTTTTTTGTTTCCCGAACCCTGGTCGCCCCGTTGCGCGAGCTGTCGGATACCGCCAAAAAAGTGGGCGAAGGCGATCTGGAAACCCGCGTACACCTGACCCGCCTTCCAGAAACACGGGAAGTGGCCCTGGCGTTTAACTCGATGCTCGATTCCATTGAAAAGAGCCGGCGCGCCGTGGAAGCGGCCAACAAGCAGATGATGCGTCAGAACACGCTGGCGGAGATGGGCAAATTCTCCCTGATGGTGGCCCATGAGGTCAAAAACCCGCTGGGTATTATGAAAAGCTCGCTTGACAGCCTTAAAAAGCGGTCTGCGGACACCCACAGCGATACGATGATCGCCTATATCGAAGACGAGATCTCCCGTCTGAACCGTTTAATAGAGGACTTTCTGGCCTTTGCCCGGCCGGTCAAGCCCTATTTCCGGGAGGTCGATTTCAACGCGGTATTAAAAAAGGTCCTGGATTCGTGCCGGATGCAGTTTAAAGATCGAACCGTCCATGCGGAGATTGCGGCTGCCCCCAGTGAAGCCATGGTTTATGCGGATCCGGATTTGTGCGAGCGGATGGTGGGCAATCTTTTGAAAAACGCATTCGACGCCAGCCCTGCGGGCGGATCGATAATCGTCAGGGCCTACCGGGAGGGCGAAATGTATACGTTTGACATCGCGGATGAGGGCCCGGGCATCGATGAAACCATTATCGATAAAATTTTCGAACCGTTTTTTACGACCCGGTCAAAAGGGACCGGCTTGGGCCTGGCCTATGTCGTTCAGATCGTCAATACGCATGACGGCTGCATAACAGCCGAGAATCGGCAATCGGGCGGCGCCCTTTTTCGGGTTAAAATTCCGTTACAATCATCATCCGCGGAAGGGGTTTAACCGGGGAATTCCTATGGCAAATGTATTGATTGTGGAAGATGAAGAAAGGATGCGGCATCTGATCGCCATGATGTTAAAGGATCACGGCCATCAGATAGCCGAGGCCAGCGACGGAGAAGCCGCGCTGACTATGATCGAGGAAAACCCGTATGATATTGTCATTACGGATATTAAAATGCCGGTCATGGACGGCATGGAGCTTTTCCGGACCCTTCGGGAGAAAGATATCCAGTGCCCGTTCATATTCATTACAGCCTTTGCAACGATCGAATCCGCGGTTGAGGCCATGCGGGACGGGGCGGTGGACTATATCACCAAACCCTTCGAGGAGGAGCGGCTTTTACTGACCGTCGAACGAACCTTGGGCGTCTCCCAGATCATTGAAGAGAACCGGGAGCTGAAAGAGCAGCTGCAGTCGGTGGGCGGCGGCGGCGAGATCGTCTACAAGTCCGAACCGATGGCCGAGGTTATCCGGCTGGCGGGTAATGTGGCCGAGCGGGACTCCGCCGTGCTGATAGAAGGCGAGTCCGGGACAGGCAAGGAGCTGATCGCCCGTTATATCCACCAGGCCAGCCCCAGGGGCAACAGACGGTTCGTCCCGGTCAACTGTGCGGCCATCTCTATGAATCTGGTGGAATCCGAACTTTTCGGCCACGAGAAGGGCGCGTTCACCGGTGCGGACAGGCAGAAAA
>JAGXLR010000150.1 GCA_018334555.1 Desulfobacterales bacterium | reverse complement strand
CGGTCATACGGGTTGCCGCAGGATGGACATAAACACTCCAGCTTGGCGCCGCAATTTTTGCAGAATTTTGCGCCTTCCCTGTTGTCATGCTGGCATTCTGAGCATTGCATTTTTCTCTGCTCCTATGGGCGGCTTACTATTTACATCGCTGCCAATTGTTTTTCATACTTTCCAACCCAGCCGTCAGCGCCGATGTTTTCAAAAATTTGGATGGCTTGCTTCAAGTTTTCCTTTGCGTTTTGCATATCATCCTTACGGCATAAAATATCGGCGAACAAGGCATAGTCTTTGGCCAGATGAAATATCATGCTGTTTTTCTGATCTGCTTCAATGGCTTGGCGTATCCATTCTTCCGCTTCTGTTAAATAATGACCAACACCATCTAAATGCAGCAGAACTTCAGCAAGATATCGACGCTGCCAACCCTCCATGATCTTAACTTTAATGTCTGAAATGTATTTGTAAATACGTTCTAATTCGAAACCCGTTTCCCTATTCATCACCATGGCTCGGGCAGCGCCAATTTTATTTAAATTCTGCCATGTGGGAAGAAACTGAATTTTATTGGCTAGTGAGACAGCTAGCAAATAACAGTTTTTTGCTTTATTATAATTGCCAGTCTCATAATGGACTTCTGCCAGCGCATGCTGGGTAACTGATCCCCATGAAAACAAATCGATCTTATCACATGCATCTGAAGCCTTCAGCAGGTATTTCTCGGCCTCTTCCAGAAATCCCTTGTGATAACAGCCAACACCATGACACGTATATGCGTGCGCCTTTGAGAGGATATCACCGCTTTCCTCAGCCAGTTGAACCGCCTCACGGCTGGTTTTGTATGCCCTGTCACTACTCCCCTGGAAATTAAATACAAAATAGCTTTGACTGCTTTTGGGTAAAGCGAGCCCCCATTTGCTGTTTGTCATTTCAGCGAGATCAATATTGCTTTGATAGTTTGACGCCGCTTTTTTAAACTCGCAGTTTACGCCCGTGGCGGCTCCCAATTCGGCTCGGGCCCAGACAAGGGAAATAAAGTCATCCGTTTCACCGCATATCTGTATCGCCTTATCCAGATGCCTGCATGCTTCCGGCATGTCCTCCATGACCCACATGTTATAAGCGCCCTCAATAATGTGGGTTCGGCTTAGCTGTCTGCCATGACCATACTTAAGAGCGGTTTCAGCAATTGGGGCAACCGCCTCCTTTGCTGCCACGAAATAATACATCTGGAGATGATAAAACCCCAGCTGGGTTCGGGTATCGATAATTTTTTTACGAACATCATCCGTCTCCGGCAGGCTCTCCAGGCACTCCAGTCGTTTTTGGGTATAGGCAATGGCATCTTCAATAAAATTTTTCTTTGCCGCTTTCCTGTATATCAGCCGGCAGTATGCTTCCGCGGCCTCAAAATTTTCGGCTTGTATAAAATGTTCGGCCAGCACCTCGTAATGCTCTTCAAGATAATTTTGATACAATTCTTCAATCGCCCGGGCAATTTTTTCGTGAAGGCGTTTTTTTCCTTTGCCAAGTATCGAATCACAGACGACTTCCTGGGTCAGGGCATGCTTGAATATATATGTCGATTCCGGAAAAATCCCCCGCTCATAAATAAGCTCGGAGTCTTTTAAAGCATACAGGCGGGACAGCAATTCCCTCTCCGAAAGGGCAGTCACTTTTTGAATCAATTCGCAGGTAAACTCCCGGTCAATGACCGAGCCGACCTGAAGCAGCTCCTTTCCGCCCTCGGGAAGGGAGTCCACCCGGGACATGATAACATCCTGGACCGTTGAAGGGATCTCCACGTCCTTGATATCTTTTACCAAGTGGTATTCCTTTGGTGAGGCCTCGATAATTTTTAAGTGCTTGAGCGTCCGGATAAACTGTTCGATAAAAAAGGGGACGCCCTCTGCCTTTTCAAGCACCAGCGTCTCGATATTTTTGTCAATCGCCTCCGTGCCCAGAAGGTGGGCGACCATATTCAAGCTTTCCCGGTTGGAGAGCCGATTCAGATTAATTTGACTGTGATATGATTTGCCGCCCCAGTTGGGCAGATACTCCAGCCGGTAAGTGAATATCAGAAGTACCCGCGCCCCGGAAATGCTTTCCAAAAGATACTTCAAATACTCTTCTGAACTGTGGTCAACCCAGTGCAGATCCTCGACAGCAAGCACCAGGGGTCGGCTTTCCGCGCCTTTAAGCGTAATGCGATTAACCGCTGACATGATGCGCTCTTTTCTGGCTTCCGGACTCATGTCCATCTGACCAATGCCGCTGTTTTTGACGGAGAAGAGCTCGAGGATGTATGGCAGTATCGCGGCCTCATCAATTTTAAACAGTTTCAGCCAATCGGAGACTTTCTTTCTTATTTGACCAGCATCATCATTATCCAGAATATTAAAGTTGGATTTAAGAATGTCGATCACCGGATGATAGGCAACACCCCGGCTGTAGGAGAGGCACTTGCCTTCAAGAAAAGTGATATCTTCATTGGATACCGCTTTTCTGAACTCATATAAAAGTCTTGATTTGCCAACACCAGCTTCCGCCATGATTGAAAAGACTTGCCCCCTGCCGACCCGGGCCCGCTCAAACCCGTCGAGCAAAATATCCAGTTCCCGCTCGCGTCCTGCAAACGGGGTAAGTCCCCGCTCTGCGCTCACATCAAACTTGGTACGCCGGCTGCTGATGGCGATTACCCGAAAAACCCGGACCGGGTCTTTTTTTCCTTTAATCGGTTTTTCGCCTAAAGCTTCAAACCGGAACAGCCCTTCGGTCAGCTTAAAAGTGTCTTCGGTGACATAAGTAGTGCCGGGCTCAGCCATCGTCTCCATTCGTGAGGCCAGGTTGACCGTATCCCCTACTGCCTTGAACTCAACGCGAAGATCATTGCCCAGGGTGCCGACGACAACCGGGCCGGTGTGAATGCCGGCCCGCATTTTAAGTGCCGGCAGACCCGGGTTTTCTTTCTTTAAGTTCTCATTGAATTTCGCCATCTCCCGGTGAATCGCCATGGCCACCCGAATGGCCCGCTGCGGTGCATCTTCAATGGAAATCGGGGCGCCGAACAACGCTAAAACCCCGTCGCCGGTCATCTCATTGACCGTGCCGCCGAATTCATGAACTTTGTAGATAAGAATTTCATAAACCTGATCCATGATCGAATAGGCATCTTCCGGGCCGATCTCTTCGGAGAGTGCAGTATATCCCACCATGTCGCAGAACATGACCGTAACCTGTTTGCGCTCGCCTTCGATCTTGCATTTTTGTGCAAGGATTTTCTCTGTCAGGCCCTGGGGCATGTAACGCTGGATTTTATCGATTTTATTTTCTAAGAGCTCATTGTGATTCTTTATTCGATCTTTGGCCATTTTCAGTTGAAATTGATTTTTAATTCTTGCTTTTACAACTGAAATGCTAAACGGTTTGCGAATATAGTCTACCGCCCCGAGTTCTAATCCCTTGGTTTCATCCACTTCATCATCCTTGGAGGTAACAAAAATGATCGGTATATTTTCAGTATTCTTATCTGCCTTGAGGCGTCTGCAAACTTCATAACCGTCAATTCCCGGCATCTTGATATCAAGAAGGATTAAATCGGGTAAGTCTTCAGCCGCTTGCTTAAGCGCACTTTCTCCATCATAGGCGGCGCTGATATCATAGTCCGCCTTTAGTTTAAGGCTTAATAGATTAATATTGGCCTTTATATCATCCACTATAAGAATTTTGCCTCTTTTTAAGCTTTCCATAAAAGCACCTTGGCGGTTATTTTATTGTGGAGGGACATATTCAATTTTTATGGCGCTAATGTAATTTGCAGCTTCTCTCAGGCAATTTCTGATCATCTCTTTATCAGCATTTTTGGAATTTTTTTCTATCTCAAGAAATATGTTTGATAGATCAGCAAGACCATATGTGGCAGAGGCGCCTTTGTACCCGTGACTCAGTCGGACGAGGTTCTCCCAATCATTATCCTCACACAAACCGTTCATCGCTTTCAAAGCATCTTCAATTTCTTTTAGAAAATCCGGCATCAACTCTTCCAGATCCCCATCAACCATTACTATAAAGGTCTTGTCCCTATTTTTAGAAATTGTAGAATTGTGATCATCATCGGCATGGGTTTGGCGGCTGTTAGGATGGTTGGATGAACCAATATTTTTATACTGAGATATTTTCTCAATCAGCTCACACTTTTGAATCGGTTTTGTCAAATACCCATCACATCCGGCAGAAAAACATTTTTCCTGATGTTCCCGAAATGCATGGGAAGTAAGAGCGATCACCGGAATCTTTTTACGTCCATTTTCCTGTTCCAATTTTCGAATCGCCTGAGTTGCGGATATCCCGTCCATTTCGGGCATCTCAATATCCATTAAAACAAGATCATAGGGATTGCTTGTAAATTTTTCGACGGCGGTTCGTCCATTTTCGGCAATATCTAATGTCACCGGCGTACTTTTTAAAAACAGCTTCACGACTTTCTGGTTTGAGGCGATATCCTCAGCCATTAAAATATGTATGGGCGGCAGATTTATCGCTTCGGGTTCCTTGACACTTTTAAAACTCCTGCTACAATTTATGGTAGATTCAGGTATCTGATCAGTTTCGGGGAACCTGGCGGTAAAGAAAAATCGGGTTCCTTTACCCTCTTCGGATTCTATCCAGATCCGGCCGTCCATAAGCTCCACCAATCGTTTGCAGATGGTAAGTCCTAATCCTGTGCCGCCAAATTTTCGAGCAACGGATGTCTCTACCTGAGAAAAACTGTCAAATATAACTTGCTGTTTATCTACCGGTATACCGATGCCGGTGTCTTTTACACAAAATTTTAAGACATCCGGCTCATCCGAGTTGAACACTTCAAGGGCAACTTCTCCCTGATCCGTAAACTTGATGGCATTGCCTAAAAGATTTATGAATATTTGCCGGAGTCTTGTTGGGTCGCCAATTCGAAAAGGTTTAACCTCAGGGGAGACCCGCCAGTTAAGATCAAGACCCTTTTCGTGAGCTTTACCAGAAAGAATTTTACCCGAGGTTCGGACAAGATCAGTCAAATCAAAAACTGTTTTCTCCAATTCGATTTGGCCGGATTCAATTTTAGAGAATTCCAGAATATCATTTATGACGGAAAGCAACAGTTCCCCGGAGGCGTTAATTGTTTCGACAAAATCTTTCTGCTCATTGGAAAGAGATGTCTCAGATAAGAGATAGGTCATACCCAGAATGGAGTTCATTGGCGTTCGAATTTCATGGCTCATGGTGGCCAGAAAGTCGCTTTTGGCCCTGTTGGCTTTCTCGGCTGCCTCTTTTGCTTTAAGTAACTCCTTTTCCATTTCCTGTTTTTCTTTAACCTTAACACGCCAAAACCCTATGGTTGCTGCCCAGGTGACAATTAAAAGGATAAAACAACCCAAAACGATAAGAATAAGGATGGAACTTTGTCTTTTTTGAAAAGAGATCTTCTGATTAATTCGGTTTTGCATTAAGCCGACCAATTCTTTTGTGGAATCGGTAAGGCTTAGTTGGTTCTTGGTATATTGCCAGCCTGAAAGCAATCTCATGGCTTCCATTTTCTTACCGCGACTGACCAGGTCAAAGGCTTGCTTTTCAATCCTGCTCATGTTTTTTTGATAGGACTCAATCTTTTCAATTACTTTCTTGACGTTAGCTGCTTTGATAAGCGTGGGAACTTCTTGTAAGACCGCTTTTATTTGGGGTTTGGTCGTTTTATATGCTGCTTCCCATTTCAAGTCCCCGCTGGCGGCACTTATATGGGTGGCCATTTTCATGGTTTCAGCATATAGCAATAGTTTCCATGAGGCCCGCTCAATAGCTAATTCCTCATTTTTAAAGGAATTAAGTACCGAAAAGGAAAAGATAAGATGCCAGACAAGCAGTCCGATCAAAAACAGGGTGACGCCCAAGGAAACAATGACCCACGGTTTGACCGAACTCCTTAAGGAGATATGTTTGGGCTGTCTTTGAGTCATAATGGAAAACAAGTTGGTCTTGTTTATTATCTCAGCCATACCTTGACTGAGTCTTGATTGTTTTTGACCCAGCGTCTTGCTGCTTCCAGGTAGGTGGTGTCCTGGTCTTGCGCCCAAAGCATGACTTGGGCCATATCATCCGGCGACCAGTGAAAATTATCCAGAAATCTGTATACGTCAGGCATGTCATTGCTTAATCCTTTTCTGACGATAGTGCCGATGTATTCATCTTTACCAAATACATTTTTAGGGTCTTGCAGGTATTTCAGGTCCCAGCGGGCAAATTTCCAGTGCGGCGTCCATCCAGTGACCACTATCCAATTACCTTCTGTCATAGCCCTTTTCAGGGTCTGGGTCATCGTGGGCCCACTTCCCGAAATCAGTTGATATTTGCCTAAATTGTATTCTTTGCTGGCAGCGGCAGTCTTTTCCATAATGCCCGCATGGGGATCTATCCCGATAATTTTGTTATCAAATTTTTCAGGATGGGCTTGTAATTCGGCAATGGAATCAATGCTTACATATTGGGGCACCACCAGGCCAATTTTTGTACCTCTTAGGTTGGGACCAAGATTATCCACCCGGTTTTTAAACTTCTCAAGAAAACGGGCCTGTAAAGAAGGAAGCCAAGCTGATACCATTGCATCTTGATCCCCGGCTGCGATGGATTCCCACATGGCGATGAGGGAGACTGGCAGCAATTTGCAATTCATGTTCAGTTTGTCTTCAATAACCGCCTTAACCACATTGGAGCTGGCTGTCTCTGACGCCCAGTCCACATAAACAATTTTTACGGTTGGTTTTTGATCAGGATTTTCTGTAACAGCGGACTCCTGCTCCCCTTCATTGGAGGAACAACCTGACAATACGGAAATCGGACTTAAGCTTAAAATGCAGATCACAATTAAAATAGCTGCTTCTCTATATTTGGCAGGGCGAAAGCAAGGCATTTTTCCGTAGACCTCCTAAATAAACTCGGCGAATTGTGATAAATTGTCTTGAAAAGCCTGGAACAAATTATTTCTTTATTGTTTTTCCACTTAAAGAGTTTGCCTGAACAATTGTTATGCAGAAGCGCGGGGAAAGGGCGGCAAAAGAATTAAAAAAGCCGAACCACCATCAGGCCAATGGCAGTCCGGCTATCTTTAAACCGAATCGAAGAAAAACAGGAACCAGAAAGACCCGTGACTTTCCGTCCTATCCTTGCGAATAGTTTGGCTTTTTCATATTTATATTAACTGGGGGAAAATTAAAGTCAAGAAAATAATAAAAATCTTAACCGCTTAGCAGAAACGGGGAGTAAAGACTGTAAAAAGGGACAGGCAGTTATCCGGTTAAAAGCGAAAGCACAACATCTTGGGGTTGACCTCCAGAGGATCAGAACCCCGGATTACTGTCTTTTCTGTTTGAGAGTCTTGAGCGGTATAAATGCACGCCTAACTGAAGCTTGATAGCCGGAATGAGCAATTCTTGTGTTTGGCTTTTTTAGGAAAGCAATGTCTTTGCCGA
>JAGXLR010000149.1 GCA_018334555.1 Desulfobacterales bacterium | reverse complement strand
GATTTTGATGGGGTAGGTGCCGGCCACTCCATTTAACTTTACCCTTAAAGTAAAAATAATATTCGAAGATCGCTCCTCTAGCTGCCCGGACCCATCCAACGCCCTTAACGTGGCGACTTTTT
The DNA here is from genome assembly GCA_018334555.1 of Desulfobacterales bacterium. GTDB lineage: Bacteria > Desulfobacterota > Desulfobacteria > Desulfobacterales > Desulfosalsimonadaceae > M55B175. Next base: position 7,402 of record JAGXLR010000149.1, on the reverse strand, counting down.
GGTGCACATCGTCAGTCGTATAGTGATTACAGGTTTCAATATGATCAAAAAAACCGGTTCTTACGTCTACTTCTAAGGCCTTACTATATTTGAAGGTAAATGAAGCTCCGGCCAGCTGGTCAGGGTTATCCACCTTAACCTGGACGATCAGGGTGTCATCGCCGCCTCCTGTGCCATCGTTCATCGTTAGCATAGGCGCCGCCTGGGCATAAAGCGGTAGAATCAAACACGCAAACAGCGCGGTAAAAAATAATATGACGCGATTTATATAATGCATTGGATTGTGCTCCTTTTATATCAGCCTTTCTAAAGCATTGGGCGGTATCGGCCCTTCTTTAGAGGCGTTTTTGCTTCTCAATAGCGCCCGATCAGGCACTGGCATTTATCACATGTGAAACATCAGGCTTGATCAGTTCTGACAGGAGGCGGAATGGGGGGAGCAAAGCGGACGGATTCCGAATGATCCTCAACAAAATAAAATTTCGAGGCGGTTGGGCATTTAATGATACAGGGCGTGTTGGAGCGAATGTAGATCAAATCGCCGCCACCCTGTGCGCTGTTGTCGCTATCCTGTGAATGGATCACCGTCTTTAGCCCCGCCACTACCTGAACGGTCGAGATAAAATCGGATAACTTGCTTTCACTACCCCGATCGTCGGCGGAATTCAAGTTTTGCGCCATAATAACGGCATCCTGGATATTGATCTGGCGGTCCCTGTTAATGTCTTCAGGCAGATGGAGAGGAATAAGGGCGTGCAAAAAAATCCCCATAAAGATAAAGGTGCAAATATTTTTCCATCTTGTCTTTTTCATAATGCGGGCTCAAAGACAGCGGCGGGCCGCCATCACCTGGAATATACCATAAGTTCCGGGGCATTACACCGAACCGCGCCCCTGTCACCGTAAAATTATATTTATAACTATCTATTTATACGATATTATTTATACAAAGTCAATTTCTTTATTGATGGCTTCGTAAAAAGTCCAATATCTGTGTTGCGCTTCCGTCCCTCGGAATTTCACGTACGGCTAAGTACGCTGCATTCCTCGGGATTTGCGCGCCTTGAGCTTGAACCTTTTTCTTTGCCATCCCAAAATCGACTTCTAAGTAACTCGACAATATTTAATATTATTTTAGATGCTTTCGCTGCTGTCATTCCGAGGAACGAAAGTGACGAGGAATCTTGTTTGTTCAAGATTTCTCGCTGCCGCTCGAAATGACAAAATTGGATGAATCGTCTCAGTGCCTTTAACCTGTCGCAAAAGTTCCTTTCTGTAAAAATACCGCACCAGCGGAATAAATCGCTTTTTACGAAGCCATCTTTATTGATTTTCGCAGGATTTATCCGATTCGGGCAAAATAGTCAGCGGATGGATGCCGGTATCGGATTTTAAATTCTTTAACTGATCGCTGACCAACTGGATATTTGAAATTCTTATGGCAAGGGACTGTTTTTCCTTGAGCCCGTTTTTGACCCGGAAACCGATATAGATTAAAGGCATATTTCTTCCCTTTACGCCTTCAGCACCCGCCATAACGACGATCAGGCATCCGGGCGTTTTCCTGTTGGTCACGTGCATCAAAGCATCCGTCCATTCCGATGGCCTCGCATCCTCGTATTGAAGCACTTCATCATCATATCGGAGGGTCAGTTTGACGCCGGCCAGGTTATCCACCCGGTCCACCAATACCGGAACCTCGATATAGCCCCCGCTTCTGGCCTCCAGCGACGGAATAATCAAGGTTACCGCAAAGGCGCCGGCAGCATGGCAGCAGCCAAAAACGATAAAAAAACCCAAATATATCAGAAGCCCCTTTTTCAACAGCCCTCCCGTTGCCTGCCGGCTTATGGCGAAATCACCAGCCGCATCTGCTGAATCGATATATCAAGCCCCTCAAGCATCCGCAGCCGTTCGAGTTCCTTCTTTTTTTCAGACCCGTTGGTTCTGAAGGACACGATAATCTCTTTAATGTTGTTTTTTCTTATCACTTCTCCCAGCTTTTCCTTATTCCCGAAAACCGGATAGCCATGAATCCTTTTGCCTTTTTTCATCGGATCATCATCGATAAACCCGACGAGCGATAGGTCCAGCTCCCTGTTGGTCTCAATCTCACGGGCCACCATTTGCCCGCCGACGCCCGCCCCGTATACCAGCGTCGGCCTGCCGTTTTTATTCTCATGCGACATCCATTCATCCAGCATTCGAAAGAAAAACCGGGAGAACGATACAAAAATCAGCATCACCCCCCAGTAAATAACGAAGACGGCCCTTGAAAAACTTTGGAAACGATATAAAAACAGCAGTATCAATACGGCCATGATGGTACCGGCGGTCACCCCCTTAACATAGGCGCCGATATCGCCGAGGCGCGATCCCCACCACAGCCTCTGATAGACCCCGAACAGATAAAAGCAGAGGACCTGGCAGGCGAACAGTATCGGCAAAGAGATTAAAAACCTTGAGAAATCCGCGCCGATATCGCCTTCAAACCGCAGCAGGTAGGCCGCATAATAGGCGACGGTAATCAGGATCAGGTCGAAGAGAACCGCCAAGAATGTCCTTAAATAGTTAGATTCATTAAATATTGCCCCACCAAAGCGGCGGCCGTTGTTATCGCCCGGACTGTCGACGTATACCTCCGCATTGGCCAGATACAGCCAGAACAGAAGGACAAAAATTAAATAGAGCGCAATAACCACAATACTTACGCCCATCTCCAACGGATATGTGGCCAGGGCGATAAGGCCTGAGATAAAGGCAAAGAAATAAAGCACCAGCACCGCCTTGCGCTCCGACATGCCGACGGCCACCATGCGATGCGAGGAATGATCCTTGCCGCCCTGAAAAATCGATCGGGCACACAGTTTTCGCATAAAACTGACAAAAGCCACATCCAGAATCGGGATGAAAAGGATGAGGCAGGGGATGATAATCATGGTCGCATGGCTGAAAAAGGCGCTGCCCTCTCCACCGGGCGGCGGCTTCACAATGACCGTCAGGCAGGCCAGCATAAACCCGATAAAAAGGCTGCCGGCATCGCCCATAAAAATCGAGGCGGGGTTAAAATTAAAGATCAAAAAGCCCACCAGGCTGCCCAGGTAACCCGCGATCAAGAGCTGAACCGGAACACTTAGAAAATGTTCAACCGGTATGATCGAAAGCCATATGAAAAGAAAAACCCCGGCGATAAAAGCGATGCCCGCTGAGAGGCCGTCCATATTGTCCAGCAGGTTGAAGGCATTACTGATGCCGACGATCCAAAAGATACTGATTAAAATATTGGCCGTCTGGGAGTCAAACCAGCTGACCTTTATTCCCAGAAACACAAGGGAGGAAACGATGACGACCTGGCCGATCAGTTTGTACTGCGGATTGATTTCCAATACGTCATCTATCAGCCCAAGCGCAAAAATCCCGATACTGCCCGCGACAACGATCCATATCGGCTTTCCGACGGCTGCAAAATCGGCAAAAAAAAGCAGGGCCGTCAGCCAGGCCGCCAGCGTGGCAAAAAGAATACTCACACCGCCCAACAGGGCCTTGGGGGTTTTGTGCCACCGGTCTTTTTTCGGTTTGGCAACAATGTTATTTTTTTGGGCAAGCAGTTTCAGGGCAGGTGTCAGGCAAGTCGTCAGTAAGCAGGCCAGAAAAAAGGTTATCGCAAAAATTAAGAATCCGCTCATATCTTATAGTAGTCGATTACGCTTCGAACGATTTCGTCGATTTTATGGCGGGGCTCAAAACCCGCAAGGCGTTTTAGCTTCGAAATATCCGGGGTCCGCCTCAGCATGTCTTCATAGCCGGGCCCGTAGGCCCTTTCATAGGAAATATATTCGATTTCAGAGGAGCTCTCGGCCATTTCCCTGACCATAAAGGCCAGATCCTTGATCATTATCTCCTCCGTATTGCCTATATTGACGACCTCCCCTTCAGCGTTGGACTCGTTCATCAGACAAATCATTGCCTCCACCGCGTCCGCGATATGCAGAAAGCTCCTGGATTGGCTGCCGTTGCCATAAACAATAATCGGCTTCCCGATCAGCGCCTTTTGGACAAAATTGGGCAGCACCATGCCGTACTGCCCGGTCTGCCTGGGCCCCACCGTATTGAAAAGCCTTGCAATAACGACCGGTAGTTTTTTCTCTTCATAATAGGCCAGCGCCAGGAATTCATCAAACGCCTTTGAACAGGCATACGCCCATCGTCTCTTGGTGGTCGAGCCCATTAACCGATCGGTATCCTCCAGCAATAGGGGGGAGTTTTTCCCGTTCATTATCTTTCCATACACTTCGCTGGTGGAGGTAATGAACACCTTTTTTTTGTATTTATTGGCCATCTTTAGAATCATCTCCGTTCCCCGCACATTGGTTTCAAGGGTTTCAACGGGACGATTCATGATCAACTTCACCCCCACGGCCGCCGCCAGATGGTAAACCTGGTCGCATTGCCTGACGATATTTTCCATTAACTCCTGGTTGAGAATGGTATCGACGATGAGATGGAATTTATCGTTGTTTTGATGATGCTTGACATTGTCCATACTCCCGGAGGACAGGTTGTCGACGATATAGATCTCATGGCCCGTTTCAATCAGACGGTCCGCCAGATGGGACCCGATAAACCCGGCACCCCCTGTGATCAGTATTTTCATTATGACCCCGACAGCTGTTTATAAAGTTAGACAGATATTTTGCTAATCCAGTAAAAGCTTAATCCCTTGTTTTAGTTTGAGAAATCTTTTCACAAGGCGGACCCTTTTGAAGCCCTCGGCGCCTTTGTTTGCCGGGTGGCTTCGAGAGCAATACAGTTTAGCCTGTTTTTTAAATAGTTTTAGTAGCTTATTCAATCGCCGGCTAGAATCCGCCCCCTTGCCTGCAAACGTCCGGCCGTTTGCAATGATAAAATTCAGGTACTCCCCCCATGCCCGCTCACCTATATGGGGGAGCGCATATTTAAATACCCGGTCACGGTATCGGGTGGTGGTTTTATCCGTTTTCCAATATACTTCCCGGGCATCTGAAGAATAAAAACGGTATTCCGCCGTAATCCTATCCATATGGTTAAATGTATGGCACCGGGATAAACGAATCCAGAAATCCCAATCCTCAAATACCGGCAGAGCCTCATTGAAGCCCGGAACATCAGAGAGAACCCGCCTGTCAAAGAGGACGCTCATTATCGGGATGTATTTAAAAAAAAGCAAGGCGTCCGGGTTAAAATTACAGTTATAGACAATTTCTTCATAACCGGGCGTTGATGCCTGGTTTCCGGAATAGCCATCGAAGTATATATTTTTTACCCCGGAATAAACAATTTTTTTATCTGTGACGTAACAAAAAGCCACTAATGTAGCAAGATGCTCCGGATACAAAATGTCATCATCATCCAAAAAATTGACATATTTCCCCCGGGCCGCCTCTAACCCCGCGTTTGCGGCGGCGGCCCGCCCCCTGCCGGTCGGCAGGTCCGTATATCGGACCGGCATATCCGGCAAAAGCCGATCCGCCAGTGAACCGACATCCTCCCCCCCATCATTGACCAGCACGACTTCTATATTCCGATAGGTTTGCCCGGCAACGGAGGCTAAAGCATTGGCCAACAGGGCGGGCCGATCTTTGGTTCTTATGATGACCGACACCAGGGGGCCAATGGTTTCAAGCCCGGGTATCCGGCTTTTCACCTCCTGCTGGTAGATGCAGATGAAGCTGCTCTCCCTTAGGGCCTCGGCATTAACCCTATAGAATGCCTCTGCAAAAAAAGTGCCATCCGGCAATGTCAGCCTGCGGAATCGGCTCAATCCTTCCGCGATATCCCTGTAATCCCTTTCCCTCAATTGGCTCTGGTAGGCCTCCAGGGCGCTGAATTTTTTTGACGCCACAGGGGTAATATCCACAAGAGAGTTCGGGGCGAGCGGTTGGTTAACCTCGTAGAAGGCGACATCAAACCTGTTTTGGCAGCTTGAGACCGCGGATGAAACCAAAAAATGGGCGGCCCGATGGTCCGGATGGAACTCTAACGCAGAGGGGGCGTAGATGAGTTCAGGGGCAAACGCCGCTATTTCGTCTAAAACAAGCGCCAGCGCCCCGGGGGAATCAAAAAGTTGGCGGTCCTCAAAATCCCAAAATTCGTAGTCCCTGATACCGATCTGGCGGCAGGCACGAATCGCCTCCGCCTGCCTTGTTTGAATATAGTCGGCCCTGTCGCACTGTTTTTGGATGTCGCCGGCGGCGCCGTTTGTCATAAACACGATTTTAACCGCGTCCCCTGCTGCGACGTGAAGGGCTAAACAGCCCCCGCACCCCAGTATCTCATCATCGGGGTGGGGCGCAAAAACGAGGGCCCGGTTGCCGGTTGGGTCAGTGGCATGGTAGGGAATGATAGCGTTCTCTGGCTGCATCTCAGAAATTTTAAGATATGGTGGGTAAGAAAAACGGCATAAAATCCATCCGCCTAAAATAGATCCGCGTCCGCCATGCTATAATACATATGATTGACGACCCAATCCAGCGGCAGAAACGACGCAAAGCTCCGGCCCGTCGGAATAAACCCCAATGGCTCGGGGAGCCTGGAAAAACCGGTTTCGGACAGCAGGCGATTCAAAAAATGGTTGGCCGGCAGCCAGGTCTCGACCCTTTTTATGCCTTTTTGGACCCATCTATCGGCCACTTTCGTCATAAAACCCTGAAATATTGCCTTATCCGGCGGCATCAGCATGTCCGCCATCACGACGGCGTCCGCATTTCGGACAAACACGGCGTATCCGGCCATTCCTTGGGCCATTCCTTGGGCCCTTCCTTGCCCGGGCTCCACCCGATACCCATAAATCTCATATGATGCTTCAGGTTTCAACTTAAAACGCCAATTGATAAATTTTGCATCCCGGATAATGGAGAATGGGTAATATTTTGCATTTTTTAGCCATAATTCATCAAACGCCCCGGCGTCGCCGGCAATTTCAAAAATCTCGCCGGGCGGGTCGCCATGTGACGACAGGGCTCGGGGATCCGCCGTCCAAAAATTGGCGCCACCGGAGAGCTCCCTATATTTCAGATACCTGTTGCCGATCTGAAAATGGTATTGTCCGGGGAATCCGTAGAAAAGCACCGCCCTGTCATCGGCGCCGAACCGATCGATAAACGCCTCCACCGTTTTTACGAACAGCCCGGTCTTTCGATACGCCGGGTGCGACATAATATCCATCAAATGGATCACCTCAACGGTTCTGCCCTCCAGATTCGCCCGGTAGGGAATGCCGCCGTAAAAAACCAGGGGCTCCCCGGCTTCGGATGTCGCCAGCATGATCCGTTGGCCGTATGGATTGGCGAAATATTTCCAATCCCAGTAATCCCGGTTAAGCGGCTTTTCAAAGACGGTTTCCCAGAGCCTGCCAGATCGGAAG
>JAGXLR010000148.1 GCA_018334555.1 Desulfobacterales bacterium | reverse complement strand
GACGAGGAATCTTGATTGTTAAAGATTTCTCGCTACCGCTCGAAATGACAATGCGGACGCTTTTCAGAGTTACTTTCTGCAAAAATGGTGCGCCAGCGCAATAAATCGCTTTTTACGAGATTGTCAATTTTTATTTTCAGGCAATTGAATCATTTTTTAATCAAAAAATTTGAACCCCTCCGGGATTTTCAATTTAGGTAAAAATCAGTCTCTTCTTGACATCGGCGGCAAAATGTGTGCATCCCAAATGGGTTCTATACGATACGCCGAAAAAGGAGTCATTACAGATGACGGAAGAAGCGGAGAGCGGCCCCTCGCCCTATCGGGTCAATATCGATGACAAGGAAATCGTGCTGCTGGGCACCGCCCATGTGTCAAGGGAGAGTGCCGAAGCCGCGAAGGCTTTAATCGAGGCGGAACAGCCGGATTCCGTGTGCGTGGAGCTGTGCCCTTCCAGATATCAGTCTATTCGTCAGCAGAAGCAGTGGCAGGAGACGGATATCGTCAAGGTGATAAAGGAAAAAAAATCCTTTCTGTTGTTTGCCAATTTTCTGCTTGCCTCGTTTCAGAAACGGATCGGTGATAAACTGGGGATCAAGCCCGGCGAGGAGATGATTTTCGCCGTGAATGCAGGGGAGGCGGCCGGCTCGGAAATCTGTCTTGCGGACCGGGATATCCGGACCACGTTGTCCCGTACCTGGCGCAGTACCGGCGCCTGGAGCAAGCTGAAGCTATTGTTTCAGCTGCTTTTTTCCATGGGCGGGGTCGACGAGATTGACCAGGCCGATATCGAGAAGATGAAGCAGACGGACATGCTGGAGTCCATCCTCTCTGAACTGGAAAAGTCGCATCCGTCGCTTCGTAAAATCCTGATCGATGAGCGCGACCAATATCTGGCCCATAAGATCCGGCATGCGCCGGGCCCAAAAATCGTTGCCGTGGTGGGCGCCGGCCATATACCGGGGATTCAAAAATATCTGACGGACGATATCGACATCGCCCCCCTGGAGACGGTCCCGCCCAAGGGCCGGGGCGCCGGCATTCTTAAATGGTTGATTCCGGCCGTTATCCTGCTGCTTCTCGTTTTTGGATTTTTTCTCGGCGGGGCGGAAACAGGCAAAGACATGATCTCCTGGTGGGTGGCGGCCAACGCGGTTTTCGCCGGCCTGGGCGCCATCATCGCATTTGCCCACCCGATCACCATCCTGGCCACCATCGTGGCAGCGCCGCTCACGTCCTTGAACCCCATGATCGCCGCCGGCTGGGTGGCCGGCCTGGTGGAGGCATTTTTGCGGAAGCCGAAAGTCAGGGATTTTGAAAACCTTTCAGAGGATATCCTTTCGGTGCGGGGCTTTTGGAAAAACAAGGTCACCCGTCTGCTTCTGATCGTCATCCTTGCCAATCTGGGCAGCAGCATCGGGACCTTCGTGGCGCTGCCGCTGATGCTGAAAGTGCTGGGCGCTTAAGCGGATTTCTATGCGTCGGGTTGGGCGATTTTGACCACGGTGCGTTGATAGATGTCGCCGTTTTTTGATGTGTATGTCATTTTGACCGGGATCAGGCGGTTATCCGCATAAAGCGCGATGCATTCCGGATACAGTGCCCATTCCAGGGCGAGCCCTTTTTCTTTGATGCTCTCAATCGTATCCGTCTCTGTGATTGGAAACGCCCGCTGGCCGATGATGGGGCCGGTATCCGCGCCGTAGTCGATAAAATGGACGGTGCAGCCGCCGAGCTTGCAGCCGTAACGAAAGGTGTCCCCGTAGCCGTCGGTTCCGGCAAAAGCCGGCAGAAGGGCCGGATGGATATTCATGATTCTGGGCCGCATCGGGTCGGTGTTGACCCGGTCGATGAAATAGGGGCTTAGATTCCGCATGAAACCCGCCAATACCAGAAGATCGAACGGGTAGTCGGCCATACGCGAGATCAGTTCGGATTCGGCGATGGCCCGGGCAGCGAAATAGGCGGCAACTTTTTCGGGGTCGCTGTCCTTGGGAAAAAGCGACTGCCTTTCAATGATGGCCCCCCCGTCATAATCCTCCGGCAGCTGCCGGGGATCGGGGTTTTTTTTGAAATCCCGGATAATTTTTGAATAATCGACCACAAAACTCGGAATCCCTCGTTTTTCGGCCTTTTCCAAGCCTCTGGCCTTGGATGTGTCTGCGCCCACGAATACCATCCGGCCATTGATCCCGCCGGTTTCACAGGCGTTTAGAATTGCCTCGAGATTGGTGCCGGTGCCGCTGATCAGCGCACCGATGCGGATGGGCGACGGCATTGGCTATTCCTTTTCAATGGCCTCCATGATGTTTTCCGCTTTGCGCGCGCCAAGGTAGAACGGCTCGTCCGAACCCGATGAGACGGCCGGATACTTATCCGCATCCGCTGTTTCCTTGTCAAAAATGGACAGGGTATGGGTATCCGGTCCGCTCAGGGTGATCGTGACCTTTGGATCGGAAAAGTCCGATTTTGGGCGGTCATCGATAAAGCCTTTGCATTTGAGCTCCGAAAGGCTGCTTAGCAGGGCCTTCACATCGGATGCGGGCACCTCGTTTCCTTCGGCATCCTGCCAAGCCGGTCTTTTGGGTGCCGCCGTCTCCGGTTTTTCCCCATCAGTGGCCGTATCCGATGGCTCGGCCTTGACCTCCGGTCTGGCCGGCGTACGGGCAATTTTTATTTGTTTATCCGGGTGCTTGATCTCGATGGCCTGAATATTTTCGGCTTTCAACGCAAGAACGGTTTTGTCCCGGAGTGCTGCCGGGCTTTGATCAAACCGGTTCCGGAAATTATTCCTTGCATGATAGACATTCGGATCATCCGGGAGCTTCACGAATGTATGCCGGTGGGACGGCGCTGTTTTGCCAATGTCGAATTCCCGGATCAGTTCACCGTCCGCCCAGGCTTTCACGGATATTTTATTCTCATCAGCCAACTGATAACGGGTATAGGTCTCAGATGCCGAAACCATCGCCGTTAATTTAAAATTTTTTACGGTCTCTATCATTTTTTCGATTTTCCCGTCCGCCGCCGCATCCCCCTGCGGCTTGAGGATCCATTTGCCGGCCTTTCTTTCCAGCTCAATTGTTTCATCCGGCGTTTTGATTTCAAGCCTGCTGAGCTCCTTTTCGGAGAGATCCGGCATTTCCGGCAGCTCGTAAAGGGTCCGGTCAGACTGGTGAAAGACCAGATACAACACCAGAACAGCGGCAACCGCGATCAGAATGATATATTCTTTTTTGGACTTCATGCTATCCCTCTCCTTTTATACTTGAAACATCATCTGGATCCGTCTTCTCCGCATCCGACGGCGCCACCATGTGAACAGGCCGAAGAGAACGACCAGGACCGGCAGGCCCGCAATGTTGATGATCTTGACCGTGGTTTTGGTCATCGCCGTGGTCTCCTCGAGCGGATTGAAACGCTGGGTTTTGCTGCGCATGGCGGCGATTTCCCCGCGATGGTTCAGTACATCGATGATATTGAGCAGAAACGTCGTGTTCGGGTTCCGGCCCTCCTGGTCGACAAGGTTGTCCTTTAAAATGGCCGAGGAACCTACCACGGCCAGTTTTGCCGTCTGGCCCGTCGTGGTGAACCCCTTTTCGCTTTCAATTTTGGACAAATCAACCTCCGCATCGGTAGGCGCCGGTTCGTTCGCTTTCTCGGGCGGCCCCTCCTCATCGGCCGGCTTCGATTCCTCCGCCGCCGATGCCTCGGTTTTCTTGGCCGGAATCGGCTTCCCCTCGAAATAGCTCCGGAATTTCCCTTCAAGCAGGTAGGCCAGGGGATAGGACTTCAGATCCGTATCCGTTTTCGGCGGCTGGATGAAAAGGGGATTTAATCGGGTCTTGCCCGATTTGAGCCAGGACGCCTCGGATGAGGCGAAGAGGCTATGGGCGGTTATTCCCTGTTTTTTGATCCGCCCATCAACCAGCTCCAAAGGTGAATTCTGCAGGGAGATCATCCCCTTGATGCTTTTCATGAAGTCGAGGTCGTTGTTGATATGCCGGTTCTTGATAATCGGCGCATAGTATATGGGCTGTTCCCCGCCGCCGGCCCGCTGACTCATGGTTTGCTTGTAGCAGTTTTTATCCATGACGAACGCGTCTCGCAGGCGGATGCCATAGTGCGCCAGGAGTTTTTTCAAACCCGTATCCACCGGTTCATACCCTGGCTGCTGAAAATTGAACCGCTGTTTTCTCTGTGGCGCCATTTCTTTGTAGGCATCCGAGAATATGGCCAGGTTGGTCCCGCGCATCAGGGCCTGGTCAATCTTGTAGAGCTCGTAGTCGGAGAACGCCTTGGTCGGCTGGGCGATAACCAGGCAGTTGAGGCTCTCCGGGATCGGTTCGTCTTTTAAATTGACCCTTTTGATGGAGTAGGTCTCCGAGAGGTGCATGTTAAAATGCCTGAGGCTTTCCCCCTGCTGCTGCCCCCTCATCCTTTGTCTCATGAGGGATGGGGTGCCGTGGTCGGCCAGGTAGCCGAGGTCTTCATTAATTCCGATCAGGGTTTCGATGTTTTCGTTGATGAGCTCATTTAAGTTCTCAGTGTCGATAAGCTCATAGCGGGTGCCGATAAGCGGCATGCGGACGATGTCTAAAAGCTGTACGTCCTTGACGTTGTCCTTATATTCCATTACCAGGTCGATCGCACCGCGGCCGGCATCGATATTTTCTTCAGCAATATCCGGCCATTTGAGGCTCATGACATCGTAGCGCGCAATCATGGCGTCGAGTTCGTCCCCCTGGCCCGGATCCACATGTTCATAAACCAGCTTGTTGTAGTTTTTGTCGTTTAACTCATTTACGGCTTCCCGTATCTTTTCCGGCAGCCTGGGCAGCTCCTTAAGCCCCATATAGGGGGCCACCGTCTCCAGCGAGGCGGACATGATGAGCTTTATCTTCACCTTCTCGTCGAGGCCGGCCAGCTGACTGATTTTGTTGTTCAACTTGTTTATGGCGGTGGTCAGTTGGTACTCGATTTTTTCTGTCGAGGTGATGGCCGGAATTTTTTCAATGAGATCCCCGTGGATCAACACAAGGCCCATATACGCATTTTTGAACTTGATCTCATCCTGTTCGACGGATCGGATCTGCACCGGGCGAATCCCGTAATTTTTTGCCAGCTCCTGATTCTCCCGGGCATTGCTGCTGACCCCTTTCTCTTTGGGGCTCACATCATAGAAGCGATAGTTGAAGTTTTCATTGGCATGAATGCTATACTCTTTCAAGAGGTCCCGGAGGTAGCGCTGGGTGTTGTTGTGCGGGGCCGGCAGGTTCTCGGTGAAAAACACCTTGATGGTCATCGGCTCGGAGAGCGTGGACACGGCTTTCTTGCTGGCTTTTGATAATGAATAGATATTGTTCTCCGTCAGGTCGATTCGAAAAAACAGGGTGACCCCCACCACATTGATCAGGACGATTACCGCCAGATAGATGAGAAATTTGATATATTTTTCCGCCCGGTTCATAGATCTCTCCTTATTCCTTTTGCAGCAGAATTAGATAGGTCCCGTAGAGGCCGATAAAGATGACGCTGATAAAGTAAATCAGATCCCGTGAGTCGATAATCCCCTTGGAGATGTTTGAAAAATGAAAATTCGCGCCCAGGTATTCCACCGGGTTTAAAATGGCTTCGGGAAAGAAAAACAGCATCTTGTCGACCAGGGTCAGCGTAAAGCATATGGCTGCGCCGACGATAAAGGCGACAATCTGATTGTGGGTAATCGATGAGGCAAACACTCCGATGGCGGAAAACGCCCCGCCCAGAAGAATGGCCCCGAGATAGCCGCCGATGACCGGTCCCCAGTCGAGCTGGCCCAAAAAGGAAATGGAGATCGGATAGGCCAGTGTGGGGATCAGCATGGCGACGGTCATCACCACGCCGGCCAGAAATTTTCCGATAATGATATCGCCGAAGGTGACCGGCATCGTCATGAGCAGCTCATAGGAGCCTTTGCTCAACTCTTCGGCCAACAGCCGCATGGTGACGGCCGGTATGACGAATGAAAAGATAAGAGGGAGCAGGTTGAAGAAATTGCGCATGCTTGCCTGGTCGTAGAGAAAGAAGGTGGAGAAAAAAAACCAGCCGGTGACAATGAGAAAAATCGTGATCACGATATAGGCGATGGGGGTGACGAAAAAATCTTTTAGCTCTTTTCGCAGTATGTGGGTAAACTGCCGCATTTTAATTCTCCTTGTTGATCTGTCGGGTTAGATCGCGGAAAATGGTCTCGAGCGTTTTGGCCTCCTGGTAAAACTCAAGCAATACCCAATCCGTGGCCTTGATCGCTTTATAAATATCTTCCCGACGGTCGGATTCGGACCGGCATCCGAGCTTTACCGAAAGCCGGCCGTCATCGGTCTGGTCCATTTTTTTAATGGATTCAATGCCTTCGATCGGCTTCAGCGTCTGCTCTACCGCATCAAAGGATGCATTGGCCAGCGTCAGCTGGATGGCGGCCTCTTTGCCGGCGGCCTGTTTAAGCGCCTCGGTTTGTCCGTCGGCGACAATTTTGCCCCGATTGACAATCACGATCCGGTCGCAGGTGGCTTCCGCCTCGCTTAAGATATGGGTGGAAAAGATGACGGTTTTTTCTTCGCCGATTTTGCGAATGATGTTCCGGATCTCCACGATCTGATTGGGGTCCAGCCCCTGGGTCGGCTCATCGAGGATCAGGATTTCCGGATCGCGCATCATGGCATGGGCCAGGCCGACCCGCTGGTTGAGCCCCTTGGAGAGCTCGGCGATGGATTTGTGCATGACATGGCTTAAGCCGCAGAGCTCGGAGAGGTACTTGATGCGGGTGTGGCGTTCGTCGGCCGGAATGCCGCGAATTTTGGCCACATAATCCAGATAGTCGTAGACCAGAAGGTCTTTGTAAAAAGGCGACGATTCAGGCAGGTAGCCGATCATCTTTTTGATTTCAAGCAGGTGGTCCTGGATGTTGAAATCTTTGATCGATATGGTGCCGGCGGAGGGGGGGAAATAGCCGGTCAGCATTTTCAGGGTGGTGGTTTTACCCGCCCCGTTGGGGCCCAACAGCCCAAGGATTTCGCCTTTCGGTATATCCAGGGAGATCCCGTCCACCGCGCAGAAGCTGTCATAAAACTTGGTCAGGTTGTCGACATGAATCATGCCCGTCTCCTTTGATCAACGCGTTATCAGTCGCCAAAACATTAATTAGCTGAAAAAGATAAATATTCAAACTATATTTGTCAATATCCGAGTCAAGCTGACCGGTTATACGGCTTGACCCCGGATCCAGAATACCCTATAGACAGCATCCATATAGATCCTAAATTGAGCGTTTCAATTTTTTGAAGATTTAATTTTTATGTTATTTTTGGGATATTGAATCATTTTTTGATCAAAAAATTTGAAACCCTCCGGGATTTCCAATTTCACCGCATCTACTGCGCCAAATGATGACTCGCATAGACAACTATCGCTCGACATCATTTTCCTTGTATCTGCGGTAAACTTAAAAATCGCTCAATTTAGGATATAAAAGAGGTAAAATTGATGCAAGATTTTGATCGACTGGTAAAAATTATGGAAACCCTGCGGGCTCCCGGCGGCTGCCCGTGGGACGCCGAGCAGACGCACAAAAGTCTGATTAAAAATCTTAT
>JAGXLR010000147.1 GCA_018334555.1 Desulfobacterales bacterium | reverse complement strand
GCATTGTCATTTCGAGCGGTAGCGAGAAATCTTTAACAATCAAGATTCCTCGTCACTTTCGTTTCTCGCAATGACAGCAGCGGAAGCTTCTAAGATAATATTAAATATTGTCGAGTTCCTTGGAAGTCCAATATCTGTGTTGCGCTTCCGTCCCTCGGAATTTCACGTACAGCTAAGCACGCTGCATTCCTCGGGATTTTGCGCGCCCCTAATCTTAAACGGGGCTTGAACTTTTTACGAGATTGTCAAAATTTATATTAAAATAGCACAAAAATCCGCGTTTATCCATCCCTTATCCCCCCATCCCGGCTTTCCGCCACCTCGCTCTCCCTCTCCTTGCCGGCAATATTTTCAAGCCGCTAAAGGCCCCCATCCTCTCCCCGCATTCGCCCATCCTAGCAGAACAGGCATTGAAAATGCCTGTTCCGATGTTAAAAAGTATGGTTCATCAAAAGGCCGCCTTTTTCCAGAACCGAACAATTGTTGCGATTGTTTAGCGCATGTCATATTATTGTTTATGTTAAAAACGCTCTGTTTATCCTCGAATATGACAATCATAGGCCCTGGCCTGACGACAATACATGGCCAAAGCCGACAGCAGGGGAATCTGACGTCTGAGACGCGATCAATTTGCTGGATAATCAGCTATCAAAGGTTTAAATATGTTATATATCATTTCCGGTTTGCCCCGCTCCGGGACGTCGATGCTTATGCGGATGCTCGAGGCGGGCGGAATCGAGATCTTAAAGGATGATATCCGTCAGCCGGATGCGGACAACCCAAAGGGCTACTATGAATTCGAACCCGTGAAGGACCTGGCAAAAGATGCGTCATGGATAAAGGATATTGACGATAAGGGGGTTAAGGTCATCTCCTATTTACTGCCCTATCTGCCCCCGGATAGATCCTATAGGCTGCTATTTGTTCTTCGGCCCATAGAGGAAATTCTCGAATCCCAGAGAAAAATGCTCGAGCACGCCGATGCGCCTTTTGATGATGCGGCGCAAGAAAATCTGGCCTTCAAATTCAAGGATCACCTTTATAAAATCCGGCTATGGATTGCCCGACAGCCGAATATCAATTGCATGTTTATCAAATATTTTGATATAATTAATAAACCTTATGATTGGGCCCAAAAAATAGCGACTTTTCTGGGGCTTGAATGTGATCCGCATTCAATGGCCAGTGTAGTCGATCCCGACCTATACAGAAACAGGAAAGAACATATAGATAATGAAACATATGAATAAATATTTATGGCTTATACTGTGTGCGGGGGCGGGCCTTGCCCTTCCGGAGGCGGCATCCGCCTATATCGGCCCGGGCGCTGGATTTGCGGTTATTTCCTCTTTTTTCATTTTTCTAATAACAGGCTTTTTGGCTTTTTTTACCATTCTTTTCTGGCCGTTTCGTGCCAGTATCCTCTATTTCCGGCGACGGGCGATTCGCAAGAACAAAAAGGTCCGTCGGGTGGTCGTGCTCGGACTCGACGGGCTTGACCCGGAGCTTGCCCGCCGCTTCATGGACGACGGCCTGATGCCGAATTTTTCAAAACTGATGGCAAACGGATCATTTCGTCCGCTGGCCACAACCAAACCCTCGATATCCCCGGTTGCCTGGTCTTCCTTCGCAACCGGCGTCAACCCCGGCAAGCATCGGATTTTTGATTTCTATACGCGGGACCTTAACTCCTATCTGCCGGTGCTGTCATCGGTGGATATCTCAACGGTTCATAAACCCTTGAAGCTTGGCCCCATTAAAATTGCCCGGACCCGGACGAATGTCAGCTTCCTGCGCAAGGCGACCTCATTTTGGAATATCCTCGGCAACCACGGGATCTTTTCAAATGTGCTCCGGGTGCCGATATCGTTTCCCCCGGAAAAATTTTACGGGGCGAGCCTCTCAGCCATGTGTGCTCCGGATTTACGCGGCACCCAGGGGGCGTTTACCTGTTTTTGCAGCAGGCCTGAGGATAAGCACGAAGGATTCTCAGAGGGCGTTTATGTGCCGATTGAACAATCCGGCGATCGGTTCTACGCCCCTATACAGGGGCCCCGGCTTTCCAGTGAGGAATCGCCGCTGACCATTGATATGCAGGGGCGTATTGACGCAGAAAACAACCGCGTGCATATCTATTTGGATAAACATCGATACACACTGGCGCCAAATATATATTCCCCATGGATAAAGCTGGTCTTTAAGAACGGCGTCAAAAGAAAGATAACCGGCATCGCCCGGTTCCTGCTGATTCAAATTGAGCCGGAGTTCAAACTGTATATGAGCCCGATCAATATTGATCCGGAAAAGCCGGCCCTGCCGGTCTCCCATCCCTTCTACTATTCGGCGATACTATCAAAGCTCCATGGCGCCTTTTCAACCCTGGGGCTATCAGAGGATACCTGGGCCCTTAATGAAGGGGTGATTGACGAGCAGGGGTTTCTCGATCAGGCCTATGATATCTACGAGGATCGGAAAAAGCATTTTCTGGATGCCTTAGACAAGAACAAGGAGGGCGTGGTGGTATCGGTGTTTGACACCACCGACCGGATTCAGCATATGTTTTTTCGCTACCTGGACGAAACCCACCCCGCCAATGCCGGAAAAGACCAGACAGAACACAAAACGGCCATTCAGGATCTCTACCAGCGGATGGATCAGATGCTGGGCGAAATCTCCGGTAAAATGCGGCCTGCGGATCTTTTGATGGTTATTTCGGACCACGGGTTCACCCAGTTTAAATGGGGCGTTAACCTCAACACCTGGCTCTGGCAGAACGGCTACCTGGTGTTAAAGAAGGAGGCGGCGCCCGGCGGGCAGTGGCTGAAAGATGTTGACTGGTCACTAACACGGGCATATGCTTTCGGTCTGACGGGGATCTTTATCAACCTGAAAAATCGTGAAGGCCGGGGCATTGTGGCCAACGGTAATGAAAGGTTAAGGCTCCAGCTGGAGTTAAAGGAAAACCTGGAGGCATTTGTTGACGAGGAAAACGATCAAAAACCGATTCGCCGGGCCATGCTGGCACAGATGAATATGGAAGGGCCCTATGTCGATGATTCTCCGGATTTGATTATCGGCTATCACAAAGGATACCGCGCCTCATGGAATTGTGCCATCGGAAGGGTCACGGACCGGGTCATTGAGCCCAATACCCGCCATTGGTCAGGTGACCATTCAGTCGATCCGGAGCTGGTACCGGGCGTTTTTTTCAGCAACTGGCCGCTGGGTGACGATCGTGATCCCTCAATTATCGATATCGCCCCGACAATCCAGAGTCTATTTGGTATTCCGGCGGAAAAAAATCAGGACGGCCGGGTTCTAAATTTTGTTAACAGAGAGATCTATCATGAATAGACGGCAATTTTTAAAAGGCATGGCGGCAATGGGGGCAACAATCCTGCTGCCGCCGTTTAATAAGGAGTTGTTCGCATCGCCGGTCGGCAAAAAGGTTCTTGTCTTGGGGATCGACGGAATGGATGTCCGTTTAACCCGGCAATATATCGATATGGGGTTTCTGCCGAACGTGGCAAGGCTTATCCGGAAGGGGGGCATAAGCCCCATGCAGACCAGCATCCCGCCGCAAAGTCCGGTGGCATGGTCGAATGCGACAGTTGGCGGGAGCCCCGAGGTGCACGGGATCTACGATTTTATCCATCGCAAACCGGAAACCATGGCGCCCTATCTGTCCACCTCGACGGTTAGCCCCCCCAAACGGATGATTCACATCGGCAATTACCAGATCCCCCTTGATCAAGGGGAGACGCGCCTGCTTCGTAAGGGCACCGCTTTCTGGGAGCCGCTTGGGAAGCGCGATATCCCGACAACCATATTTAAAATGCCGGCCAACTTCCCCTGCCAGTCAAGCTCGGTAAAAATGGTATCCGGCATGGGGACCCCGGATTTACGCGGCGGCTACGGAAACTATTCGGTTTTTACGACCGCGCCGGAGCATTACGGCAAAGACTTGACCGGCGGGATGGTTATCCCTGTGAATTTTCGCCGGGGCCGGTTTGATGCCCGATTACCGGGGCCGGAGAACAGCCTGAAAAAGGGAAGCCCGGCAGCCGATATCCCGGTGACCATTTGGCGGGATAAGAAGAATCCGGTCGTGCGTATCCGGCTGCAGGCCAATGAGCTTCTCCTCAAAGAGGGGGAGTGGAGCGATTGGCAGGAGATCGCATTCCCCGTCCTGGGACCGCTCCATAAAGTCAGCGGCATTTGTAAGCTCTATATCAAGCAGGTGCATCCGGAGTTCAGCATGTATGTGTCACCCGTCAATATCGATCCGGCCAATCCGTCACTGCCGGTTGTGTCGCCGGAGCGCTACGGGGAAAAGCTGGTTGATAATGTGGGCCAGTTTTATACCCAGGGGTTTCCGGAGGACACCAAGGCGCTTTCCGAGGGCATTCTTACTGAAGATGAGTACCTGGAACTGGCCGATCAGGTTTTTACCGAGCGGAGCGATCTGCTGGATTATGAACTCAGCCGGTTTGCCAGGCTGGACACGGGGATGCACTTCTTCTATTTCTCCAGTCTGGATCAGAACACGCATATGTACTGGCGGATGATGGATGAAAGCAACCCTTTGTATACCCCTGAACTCGCAGAGAAGTATGGCCAAACCATTCTTCGCTATTACATTAAGGTGGATCAGGTGGTAAAGAAGGTTTTGGATACAATTGATACGGATGATCCGAAGACCACGTTCATGATCATGTCGGATCACGGCTTCGGCGCATTCAATCGCCAGGTCAACCTCAATACATGGCTTTATGAAAACGGCTACCTGGCCATGGATTGCCGGCCCGGCCGGCATGGCAGCAGGGATGGCTATTTTTCCGGGGTAAACTGGCCGCGGACCGGGGCCTATAACGTGGGCATCAATTGTATCTACCTAAACCGGCAGGGCCGTGAAAAAGACGGGATCGTAACCAGCGGACAGGTCAAGGGTCTTCTGGAGAGGCTTGCCAAGGATCTAAAAGCCATGAAGGATCCCAAAACCGGAGAAAAAGCGGTATACAGGGTTAGAATTGTCAGCCGTCAGGAGCATCAGCGGCATCCGCATGCGCCGGATCTGATTGTGGGATGGAACAACGGGTTTCGCAATTCATGGAAAAGCATCCTCGGGGGATTTGAGGCGGATGTTTTCAGGGATAACACGGATAAATGGAGCGGGGACCATTGCATTGATCCGTTTTTTGTCCCGGCGACATTGATCAGCAACAAAGCAATCAAAAGGCCCCCGAGTCTCAGTGACATCGGGCCGAGTATACTGCAGGCATTCGGTATTCAGCCACCGGCCTCAATGACCGGCAAACCCTTGTTCAAAACATAGCTTTAAATTTTAGGGGAGTCATTGCTATGGCAAAAATAAAGATCGATGACGCACTTTTTGCAAAAGTTAAAAATTTGGCGGAAAAAGCGGGGTATTCATCCGCTGACGAATTTGTATCCCATATGCTGGAGCGCGAAATAAATTACGCCGGCGAGGAACAGGCGCTAGATGATGCGGAAGTCCTGGAGCGGTTAAAGGGGCTCGGCTATATTTCATAAGTATGGGGCACATGACGGCATTTTTTCATCTGATGAATACAGCATTCGACTTCATCCTTTTTACCCAGGGCCATACCGGCAGATATGCGGCGATCGTTCTGCTCAGCGCAGTCAGTGCGGTCATCTTTATGGCGCTTTTTAAAAAGGTTTCAAACCAGGCGGGTATTAAGCGGGAAAAAGCCAAAATCGTCGGCAACCTGTTTCAGATGCGATTGTACAAGGATCGCCTGAGCCTGATTTTGTCGAGTATTTTTAATGTCTTCAAACACAACCTGTTTTATATCAGGTATATGCTGGTCCCCCTGATTGTCATCATCATTCCGCTGATGATCATAACCGTGCAGGTCAATCAGCGCTGCGGTTATAAACCCTTCATCCCCGGAGACGAATTCATTGTAACAGCGGATTTGAATAACAGCGGACTGTTGGACGCCATCGAATGTCAGACGACAAACGGTATCGAACTTTCAACCCCGGTAATGCGGATTTATGAACAGGGCAGAGCCTATTGGCGGGCCAAAGTGAGGAGCCGGACAGAAGCGTCCGAAACGATTTCTTTGTATGCAGATAATCAGAAAATCGGCAGCAAAACAATAGTCGCCGGTAGACCGGCGGAGCGGTTTATCCCTCAAAAGATTAAAGGGGGAAATTTCGAGGCGATATTTTTTAATGCCGAAGGCTTCCTTCCCGCCGCCTCCCCCCTCGAGAAACTGACCATCAATTATCCGAGGGCCACATATGGGTTTTTATGGGTTGGCATGGATGCAGTCGTATTGTATTTCCTCTTAACCCTTATTTTTGCGTTGATAATAAAACCCTTTTTCAAGGTTTCAGTATGATATTTGGGTCGCTATGGCCAGACGTATCCTTTTATTCGCCCTAGTCGTTTTCTTCGCACTGCTTCTGGGTTTCGGCCTGCCCCGGCAATGGCTGAAGCCTTTGTTTCACTATACGGGCTACTACTTTATGCTGGCGGCCTTTGTCTTATGGGCAGCCCTTGTCTTAAAAATTTCCCATTCCCGTTTTTTTTCTTTTATCAAATCCCACTACCCCGCCCTGCTCCTTTCATTTCTATTAATGATCCTGATTTTTTATATGAACCCGCCTAAATTCAAGGTCCTGGCTGATGAAACCAACCTGATCGGCGTATCCATGGCAATGCACCATGAGAAAACCGTTTCTGTGCCATTGCAGGGGCTGGCCCTTGATTATTATGACTTTGATTACGACCATACGGTTGATAAACGGCCGCTGCTGTTTCCCTTTATGGCGTCCGTATTTCACGGATTATTCGGCTATCGCCCCGGTAACGGGTTTGTCGTTAATTTCATCTTCGGCGGCCTGGTTCTGTTTTTGATGTATCTGCTCGCCACGCACGCATTCTCCAGGTTTTACGGATTTCTGGCCATACTGTTGACAGCCGCCTTTCCGATATTTGTTTTCTGGGTCACATCAAGCGGTTTTGAAATACTAAACCTGTTCTACGTCCTCTTTGCCCTTTTGGTACTGTATCGGTTTATAAAAACCCGGCATGTCGATCATGCCGGCCTCCTGTTTTTATCCCTCGTGCTGCTGGCCTGTTGCCGGTATGAGTCTATTCTCTTTTTTATCGGTTTAATCGTGGCTGTCCCCTATCTGTTGAACCGGCGCATAATCTACCAGTATCGCTTTCCGACCTATGTTTTTCCGTTGCTGCTGCTGCCCATGATATGGCAGCGAAGAATCGCGTTTTACAGCGCCATCGTCAGGAAAGGCGCTCAATACGATCAAGCCGGGCAGGTATTCGGCCTTTCCAATGTTTTCGAGCATTTTTCAGACAACATTTTTGTCCTTTCGGGCCTGGACCCCGGATTCGGATTTTTGCCGGTTGTCTCGGTGGCTGCCATAGCCGGGGGCTATCTGATCGCCAAAAGGCTTTTACTGGCATTTAAGGAAATGACGGCGGAAAACAGAACCTTGGTTTCTTATGGGCTCATCACAGGCGGCCTGCTTTTTCTGGTCTACACGGCGTTTTACTTCGGAAATTTCGCCCGGCCGGTTTCCAACCGGCTGGCATTGGTCTTCGTGCCCTTCCTGGTTATCGCCGCACT
>JAGXLR010000146.1 GCA_018334555.1 Desulfobacterales bacterium | reverse complement strand
GGGGAAGATTCTATCGCACAGTCCGGAATGTGGGCGCTCCATGGGCAAACTCGTGGCGGGGGCTAAGCAGATGGGCATGGATGCGTTTTACCGGCAGTATGAGGATCAGCTCATTTCCGCCTTGCGCTTGAAACCGACGGTTAAAAAGCATATCAATGTGCTCCAGCATATCATGGGCTATTTTAAAAAGCAGCTATCTCCGGATGAGAAGAAAGAGCTGCTGGAGGTTTTTGATCAATATAAAAGCGGCTTCGTCCCCTTGCTGGTGCCAATGACCCTGGTCAATCATTATGTCCGCAAATACGATCAGCCGTACCTGAAACAGCAGAGCTATTTAAACCCGCATCCGGTGGAACTCAAGCTGCGCACTTACACCTGATGGCAAACAATATCTTTTTTTATCGTCTTACTCTTACCCTAAAGACTTTATAACCTTATATGCAAAAGTTATCCTCTGTTAGAAACAGCCTTTTTTATTAAACAGATTCCCAGAAAGCTTAAAATATTGAGGAGATGTGGAGATGCGCATCCAGGAGCAGATCAAGCAGGATTTGAAGCAGGCGATGAAGGAAAAGGATGATGAGAAGAAAAACACCTTACGAATCGTCATTGGGGAGTTCGGCCGGGCCGAGACAAAAGAGCTCTCAGATGACGAGGTGGTGAAAGTTATCAAGAAAATGATCAAGTCCGAGCAGGAGTCCCTGGAACAATCCGGCAAACCAGCCGATTCCCGCTATATTGAAATTCTCGAATCCTACCTGCCGCAGACGGCCTCGGACGATGAAATCCGTCAGTGGATTGCCGATAACATCGATTTTTCCAACTATAAAAATAAAATGCAGGCCATGCGCGATATCATGGCGCATTTCGGCGCCGGCGCCGACGGCAGCCGGGTAAAGGCAATTCTTCAGCGCATGTAGCTTTTGATGGCTTCGTAAAAAGCAGTTTATTCTGCCGCGGCGGTATTTTTGCAGAAAGTAACTCTAAAAAACATCCGCATTGTCATTTCGAGCGGCAGCGAGGAATCTTTAGCAATCAAGATTCCTCGTCGCTTTCGCTCCTCGGAATGACAGCAGCGAAAGTTTCTAAAATAATATTAAATATTGTCGAGTTCCTTGGAAATCCAATATCTGTGTTGCGCTGCATTCCTCGGAATTTGCGCGCCCCCCGATCTTAACTGGGGCTTGAACTTTTTTCTTTGCCGTCCCAAAATCGACTTTTTACGAGATTGTCAGCTTTTGATGGCCGTGCAAATGCTTGACCTTGCCGGCCACCAAAATTTTTTTGACAAGATAATAATTATTCTTATTTAGTATAGCTATGGATTTAAAACAGGGCTCAGATCGGTTCGCTGTATTCAAAGAGAAATGCAGGGCGCACCATTTAAGAATAACGCCCCAGCGAATGGCCGTCTATCGGGCGCTTATGGAGGCGCAGGGGCATCCTTCGGCCGATGATATCTTTAATGATGTGAAGCATGAATTCCCGAATATTTCTTTTGATACGGTATATCGAGCCCTTATGACATTTTCGGAAATCGGCATTATCGATACCGTGGAAGGCCATGGCGCGCCGAAGCGCTTTGATGTGAATCCGGACGGCCATCACCATTTTTACTGTATCGGCTGCGGGCGGATCATTGATTTCTATAGCGAGGCAATGGATCAGGCAAAGATTCCTTCTGAAATCAAACGCAAATGCCGCATCCTTGGCAGAAGGATGGTTCTGAAGGGCTATTGCGACGAATGCAGAAAACGGATGAGGGGTAAGTGATCCCCTTGATGTGCCAATCGAACCCAAACAAAAAGAAACCCGGAAAACGTTTTTAGAGAAAGGAGAATTCGAAAATGGCGAGTATTAAAGACACACGGACCGAGAAGAACCTGCTGACCGCGTTTGCCGGCGAGTCCCAGGCCCGTAATCGGTACACCTATTTTGCCAGCCAGGCCAAAAAAGAGGGCTATGTCCAGATTGCCCAAATATTCGAGGAAACCGCCAACCAGGAAAAGGAGCATGCCAAGCGGTTTTTTAGCTTTCTCGAGGGCGGAGAGGTGGAGTTTAGCGCCGCGTTTCCGGCCGGAGTTATCGGTACCACGCTGGAAAACCTGAAGGCGGCGGCCGCCGGCGAGAACTACGAGTATACCGAGATGTACCCGGGCTTTGCCAAAGTTGCCCGGGAAGAGGGCTTTGAGGCTGTGGCCATGGTGTTTGACATGGTTTCTGTCGCAGAAAAACAGCACGAGAAGCGGTATAAGGACTTGGCTGCCAATATTGAGTCAAACAAGGTGTTCAAGCGAGAGCAGCCGGTGGTATGGCGCTGCATTAACTGCGGCTATCTCCATGAAGGGGCGGACGCCCCGGAGATGTGCCCGGCCTGCGCCCATCCCAAGGCCTATTACGAATTATTGGGCGAAAACTGGTAGCAGTAGGCTTTGTTGGCAATTTAAAACGGGAGGCCATCCGCGAGGGTGTTAAAAATTTGGCTGAGGCGGGGTTTTAACACCCTTTAAAGCAGGCCGGCGGCCAGCACATACCGCAATTCCAGCATCAGCTTGAGGGTCATGGCTGAGAGCAGGCCCCGGGTAACGAAGACGGCGCCGAGTATGAAGTTGACTGTAAAAGAAAAAACCAACTGGATAATGCAGAGGTAGCCCCACTCCAGAGGGATTCCGGCAAATTCAAGATACTTGATGGATAGAAGGGTGGCAAACCCGGCTACCAAAGCTGCCCCGCCATAGCGATTCCGACAAATCCCGACGGCGAGAGTCACAAGCCCGTATCGCAGGATCAGCTCTTCGGTAAATACCCCTTTTAACGGAAGAAGCGCCGTATAAATGCCCAAGTCCGGATATGAGCCAGGAGAGACCGGGTAAAAATACCGGTCGAATGCCAGATAAATGATCAGCATCAGCACCAGGCCGCCGGCTGCAAGATACGGCAGCTCATTGAGCCAGTGTTTTTTTTCGCCCAGCCCGGGCAGGTGGAGCCGCCGGGTAAAGACGGAGCCGCCAATGGCCGAGAGCATACATACGACAAAAATCATTGCCGTCTGGCCCCACAATATCGAATAGGCGTTGTCCCATCCGCACAGGCCGCTCTTGCGGGGAAAATCGAAAAGCAGGAAATAAAAATAGGGAATCGCCAGCAGGGTGGCCGGAAGGGCCATTGCCGCTGATTTGAATATGACCTCCCGTGAGCTCTGTCCCCCGGCCATATTTTTGAATACAAGCCGCCACATGGGATTCATGTCGATTGCCTCTGAAAAATTTATGCTCGTCTTCCTATCGTCTGGATCCAAACGTAAACTGATCCCCGCCTGAAAATCAAGGATACCTGATTCTTTTTTGCCGGGCCGGATGGACAGGGCACCAAAAATCAGGTTTTTCGAAGACCAATTTCAGGTCTTCCCTGATTGACGGTTTGGATGCGGTCGGTGTATTTATATAAACAATGTTTATCTATAAAAAAGCCGATTAGAAGGATGATCATTACTCCTGAGCTGTGCCTTCATCATCTGTCAATCGCCTTTCAAACTGACTCCGGGCATGAAATCCGTCTATCGGGCGGCAAACTAAGGAGGTGATAAGACGATTCAATTGCCGCATATGAACGACATTTTTACCTAAATCGAGCGTTTCAATTTTTTGAAGGTTTAATTTTTATCTTATTTTCAGGATATTGAATTATTTAAGGAAGCCCACGGGAGGCTATCATGTTAGACAAGAAGTATTTGGTTTTTATAAGCATATTATTCGTTACGGCATTAATGATGATATTTCCGCCGAGTTCCGTTGCATTTAACGCCGATTATGAAGGCAACGGCAACAATGTCGATTTAAGTCTACTGGAGCAGGGCGACGTTATCGTCATGCGGGGGGTTAAAAAGAAAGCCGATCTGATTGGCGGCTTGTTCCCCGGTTATTGGCATCATACCGCTGTGTATATCGGAAACGGCCAGATGGTGGAGGCTTGGACAGATGGCGTCCGGACCCTGGGCGTAAGCTCCACCCATACCGCCAGTGAAGCGGCGATTTATCGGGTGGCCACTTCCTACTGGGTCAAACAGGCGGCGGTTGATTTCATGTTGAATCAGGTCGGCAAGCCTTATGACTGGGGCTGGCTGTGGTGGCCGGGCACTAAAAGCGCAAGCGGTAATTACTGGTATTGCAGCGAACTGAACTGGGCCGGCTACAAACAGCAGGGTGTCGATATTGATGCCAATCCGGGCTATCACTGGATGTTCTGGTATAACGTGGCGCCCGGCGAAATCCCGGATGATGGCGATACGTATTATATCGACCGCGACGACTAATTCGAAATCCGTATCCGAAATTTAAACCTACCGGCAAGTATAAAATATCAAAGCCCGCCTGCCTGCCTGCCACCACCGGCAGGCGGGCGGGCAAACCATAAAGCGGCCCCTTTCCCCTTTCTTTCCCCTTTCCCCTTTTTCCTTTTTCCTTAAACCTAAATTGAGCGTTTCAATTTAGGTTTAAGTAACTCAATAATATATGTTATTGTTCTGTACCGTATGCCATTGCCATGCCGAGCAACGAAAGCCTCAATTCTGTTATTTCGGGGAACGAACGTGACGAGGCATCTTGATTGTTCAAGATTTCTCGCTGCCGCTCGAAATGACAATGCGGATGTTTTTTAGACCTAAATTGAGCGATTTTCAAGTTTGCCGCAGATACAAGGAAAATGATGTCGAGCGATAGTTGTCTATGCGAGTCATCATTTGACGCAGTAGATGCGGTGAAATTGGAAATCCCGGAGGGTTTCAAATTTTTTGATTAAAAAATGATTCAATAGCCTGAAAATAAAATAAAAATTAAATTTTCAAAAGATTGAAACGCTCAATTTAGGTTAGAGTTACTTTCTGCAAAAATGCCGCGTCAGCGGAATAAATCGCGCTTCTAAGTAACATCAGGTGTTAGGTTTTGGGTATCGGGTATCAGATTAAAAAATCAAACACTTCGTGCCTCAGCGCCTTAGTGCCTTTACCTCGTAACAAAAGTTACTGCAAAGCTCGGTCCCGGGCAGCTGGCCCGGGGGTACTTCCATGGATATGAGGTGGATACGGGATGGAACTGCTCGCATGTATAATCGGTTTATTGCTTATAATGGGCCTCGGCGTTATGCTTCCTGTGTACGTCGCCTGGTCGGTCAACCAGCGGCCGCGAAGAACCTTTCTTGACGACTATTTTATCACGCCCTATGAACTGCAGGTCCCCTTTGAAAATATTGGCTTTGAGACTTCAGACGGTCTGATTCTCCGCGGATGGTGGATGCAGGGACGCAGCGGCAATATCGTTTTAGGCTGTTCGGGCAAGGACGGCACCAAGGATGACCTTATCGGCGTCGGTACCGCCATATGGCGCGCCGGCCATAGCGTTTTTTTGTTTGACTGCCGGGATAGGGGGGAAAGCGAGAGCGCCCCCCGGACATTGGGATACATCGAGTGCCTTGATGTCGAAGCGGCGGTGAAATATGCCAAACAAAGGCAACCCGGGGCAAAATTGGGCGTGTTGGGATTTTCAATGGGCGCAGCGCTTGCCATTATGGCCGCGGCAAACGATGGGGATATACGGACTGTCGTAGCGGATTCTGCCTACAATCGCCTTTATGACCTGGTGAGGGCGCGGGTGAGGGCAACGCCTATATCCGTTTTTACCCTGATGCCGCTTGTCAACCTCTGGAACCGGCTTATATTTAAATACAGTCTTCATGCGGTCGATCCAGCGGCCAAGGTGAGACGAATGGCCCCGCGCCCCCTATTGATCATTCACGGAGCGGCGGATTCCATCGTTCCCGTCTCGGCGGCGAAAGACATCTACAAAAATGCCGGCGATCCCAAAGAATTGTGGATCGTCGCCGGAGCGGATCACTGTGGGGCCTATTTTGCCGACCGAAAGACCTACATGGATCGGGTGGCTGCATTTTTTACCGAAAACTTTCAGGGCTGACACCCCTCGGGGACCTCCACATCCGCCTGTTGCTTTTTGGAGACCCGGCTGCCGGGCTTATCCACGATTTGGACCGTACTGGCCTGCGGGCCTTTATCCCCCGCCGTCTGGACCAGACGCACCCCCGTGCCGATCTCCAGCCGTTCGAAATCATTATGGATGACACTGTTTTTGTGGAAATAGACCTCCCGGCCGTTCAATGTTTTTATGAATCCATACCCCTCCTCCGGAAATATTCGGACCACGAGCCCGGTCTGTTCGGCATCTGTTTGAGAAGGGTTAGTCCTGGTATGGTTCTCCTGTTTGCCTTTTATCTTTTTGAGTTGGCGTTCCATGGATTGGAAAGCATCGGCAATTACCTTTCGAAGCCCCTCGTGCATCTCCCCCTGCCCGGATTCCCGGCGGGCGACGAGTTCTTTGCCGGGCGGCAGCCGCAGATCGATGCGCACCCGATATTGGTTGCCGCTTTGTTGATATCCCTGGGGGCGTTCAATTGAAACCCGGCAGCTGACGATGCTCTCATGCAGCCGGTCAAGTTTGGCGGCTTTTTCCCGGATTAAAGTTTCGATTGAATCGCTTTTGGAAACATTGCGGTAGGTAATTTCCAAGGGTTTTCTCATGGGTCCACCTCTCTGGCATGGGTTCGGTTCACATCTGTCCTCTGTTTATTAAGGATACTTTTATATAAAAATAATCTCAAATCCGCCGAAGGTCAATCTTATGGATTGATCCATATTTTTGGGTTATGTACGATATCGATTGATGATTACGCTTCCTGAGTATGAAATTATCCGGCAAACCCGGTCCGGACCCGGCTTCATCCGATTTTCAGGACGGCATATCGCCAGCTCTCAGCCGGTTGCGTTCCATTTTTTCCCGCTAGACCATGCAATGCTGGCTGAATCCGTTGGTATGGCAGAAGCTTATGAAGGCCTGAAGGGGCTCGGGTCCAACCATGTCAGCCCTGTCCACGCCGTGGAAAAAATTACCGAAGGGCCGCAAACCGGCATCCTTTTGGTTATCTCGCCCTCTGAGAACATTTCCCTGGTCGAATATCGCCGGCGGGCTGAATTGTCTCTGCCTGACTGTTTGGATATCGCCATACAGCTGGCAACAGCCGTCAATGATATGCATCAGGCCGGATTTATTCATAAAGGCCTCGTCCCATCCGGCATAGAAATCGATCCGGCGGAAAAAATTGTCCGCGTCAACGATTTTGCACCGCCGGTATTAATGGGACCGCCGTCTATCCTTTACTATGCGCAACACATGGGCGGCTTGGGCATTCCGGAACGCCATCTCCCCTACATTTCTCCCGAACAGACGGGACGTATGAATCGCCGGATCGGTTTCCAGACCGATTTTTATTCTTTGGGTATTATCCTCTACGAGCTCTTCACCGGCACCCCGCCATTGAGTCGTGACGGGCCCGAGAAGATCGTCCATGGGCATGTAGCCCATCGGCCGCCATCGCCCGCAGAGATTTCACCGGGGATTCCCGCGCCGATCTCGGATATTATCATGAAGCTGTTGGCTAAAGATCCGGAGCACCGTTATCAAAGCGCTTATGGGCTTCGGGCGGATCTGAAATTCTGTCAGGAGAGGATCGCCGATGCCGTTGCTATTGAAGAGGCCTTTTCTCCCGGGGCTAGGGATGCGCCGGAAGCATTCGGCCTGTCTGATGAAATTTTCGGCAGGCATGCGGCCATTAATCGCCTGAAAAGAGAATTTCAGCGTGTTAAGCGCGAGGATGTTCTCT
>JAGXLR010000145.1 GCA_018334555.1 Desulfobacterales bacterium | reverse complement strand
TGAAACGGATGACAAAGGTCCAGGCAAGATTGAATACCCTTAAGGGCGATATCGAACCGGCGATTCGAGATTTCAGTGCCCGCCGGCTGCTGCAAATTTGTTGCGACGCCACAGGCAAAAAGCTCTCGCGCCTGAAGATCCGCATCGAATGCGAACAGGATTTTACATTACCAACCGATCCGGATTTTATGGCTGTTATTGTCGAAAATCTGTTTATCAACGCGCTGGAGGCAAATAGCGGCGGCGACACGAGTGTATCCATAAAAATTGAAAAGACAGACAACCGGCAGGCCCAAATTGCATTCACAGACAACGGCCCCGGCATCGCCACGCAATTGCTGCCGGACCAGCTTTTTGAGCCCTTCATCACCTCCAAGGTAAACGGCAGCGGCATCGGCCTGTGGCAAGTCCGGCAGCTCGTTGAGAGCCTAAACGGAAGGATCAGCGCACAAAATGCAGAAGAAGGCGGGGCACGTTTTTTGCTTTTTATCCCCGCAACGCCTTCTTGAGACGGATGGAAAAAACGGTGCTAAAAATAAAAACGGTGATTTGTTTTTTATGCTTCCATACAGCCATAGGAAGCTGAAAAAAAAAGTTACTGTCGAAAATTTTTACAGCCTAAATTGAGCGTTTCAATTTTTTGATTTAAAAAATGATCCAATATCCTAAAAATAAAATAAAAATTAAATCTTCAAAAAATTGAAACGCTCAATTTAGGTACAGGAAAATTCATTGCCAGACAGGTTCAAAAGTGGGGAGCCAACCCTGAGCGATCAGACCCAGCCGATTGATCAAGCCTGCTGGGTACCCTATGTTTTGCCCTTTGCCGTATTCATGGGCTTGACCGCACCCGCCCGGTATTTTCCCGATGAAGCCCATCTGCTGTATGTCCTAAAGACCTTTTCCGTTGCCGGGCTGCTTTGGTTCTGGCGGGATCGCTATGCAAAGGATATAGCCCCGGGCCTGGATTTAGCCGGCTATTTAGCGGCTGCGGCCGCCGGGCTCCTCGTTCTTCCGGTCTGGATATTGCCGGAAGCCGTATTTCCAAAGCTGGGGATTGACACCGGCTTTAACCCATATGCGTTTGGATGCCCCCCATCTGCTGTTATGCTCCTGGTTGCGGTGCGGCTTTTCGGAGCGGTCCTGGTGGTCCCCGTCATGGAGGAGCTGTTCTGGCGCTCTTTTCTGCTTCGCTACCTGATCCATCCACGGTTTTATAAAGTTGCATTGGGTTCGTTCACCTGGTTTTCCTTTTCCGCCGTGGTGATTCTTTTCGGCCTTGAGCACCATCGATGGATTCAGGGAATGATAGCCGGGGCGGTTTACACCCTTTTAGTGATTCGCCAGAAAAGCCTGAGGGGCTGCATCATCGCTCACGGGACGACTAACTTCGGGCTTGGCATCTACGTTTTTGCCACGCAAAAATGGATCTTCTGGTAATGTAATATCCTGTATGCTTTACCTCATGCCCATCCATAAATGGCTAATTTGCCCGATTTCTGTGTCAGGCGCAAATTTTAATCCTCAACATACGCGTATGCCTGCGGTTAAAATTTTCGCCTTCCTTGAACTTGAACAAATTATCTTATTTATGGACGGACACTATCCCCCTATGGATCATGTGAAGGGTGAAATCATTGCCTTTGTAAAAAATCCCGACAGCATTTTAAACCTCCCCGCGATTATATTTCTTCGTTCCCAAATCCCCCATCACCAGCACATTGCTAGCTTCAGGCGGTTACTTTTGATGCTTGCCGGCTGGGAATATTTAATTATTGAGCGTTTCAATTTTATGAAGAATAAAATTTGATTTCTTTAAAACTGTCGTTTTTTTTTACAGTATTTTTTTGACACGATCAAAG
Organism: Desulfobacterales bacterium; assembly: GCA_018334555.1. Classification (GTDB taxonomy): domain Bacteria; phylum Desulfobacterota; class Desulfobacteria; order Desulfobacterales; family Desulfosalsimonadaceae; genus M55B175. Next base: position 5,869 of record JAGXLR010000145.1, on the reverse strand, counting down.
GCTCAAGAAATGCGGCGTTTTAGAAAGGCAATAGCAGTTCGGTATAGTATTTGCATTATAACTTTGAAAAAAACATAGGGTCCAACTAATACTTCAAAAAAGGAGAGAAAAAATGAAAAATAAACTTTTAATCGGCCTTACAACCGCCTTTTTCCTGATTGGAATGGTTGGTCTGGCAAATGCTGTTCCGGTAACTTTTTTTGGGGAAGATCTTAATAATTATGAAAGAACAAATGCTGACGCGGCCCATGACGAGTTCATGGCCAACTTAAGCGGTGTGGGTACAGAAGACTTTGAGGGCTTTGCGGATGGCACTCCAGCGCCGATTGCCCTTGACTTTGGACTCGCCGGGACGGCCACCCTTTCCGGCCCCGGAGCCATACAGGAGGGACCAAACGTTGGCCGATGGGCAACCTCCGGGTCGAGATACTGGGAAACTAACGAGGATTTTACAATTTCTTTCAGTGAAAGTATTTCAGCCTTTGGTTTTTACGGAACGGACATAGGAGATTTTGGCGGTGAATTAACCATTAATTACGTCAATGGGGCAAGCAACACCTTGTCTGTCGGCAATTCAACAGGACAGGGTAATTTTGAAGGCACCGTGCTTTATTATGGATTCTATGAAGATGATCCCCTTTATGCCTTCAATTCTATTGAATTTGGTAACACGACTGGAAGTGACTGGTTCGGCTTTGATGACATGACCATTGGCACATATGAGCAGGTAACTCCTGAACCTGTTCCTGAACCCGCCACTATCATACTAATGGGCATCGGTCTCCTCGGCCTGATGGGTTATAGCCGAAAACGCTTCAACAAAAAAGTTTAATATAAACCCGGTAGGTTTTGATAGCTTCTGATTATAAATGCCTCAAAATTTGTACTGAAAAATCCCCGTCCACCAAAACGGGGATTTTTTATTTAATGCCCAATTACACGACCGGTACATACTTATAAAATAAATCGCCTGCCGCGCTCTCAAACCGACAGATGCACAGCGAGACCGAGCATAACTATTTGATCTTATGCTTTTTCAATAGATCATGCAGCGTAGGACGGCTTATCCCCAAAAGTTTAGCCGCCTGACTGATGTTGTTACCGGTCATCATCAAAGCCTTACGTATACATTTTTCTTCGGCCTGGTCACGGGCTTCTTGAAGGGTTCGAAACTTTTCTTCCCCCTGCGCCATCCGCGATTCGGCCAGCCCAAGATCCTCCGGCATGATTCTTTGGCCGGAACAATTCGAAAGCGCCCGGCGGATGCGGTTTTGAAGCTCCCGAACGTTGCCGGGCCATTCTTCGGCTGGCAATGCCGCCATGGCGGCTTGTGAGAATAATATGCGCCCGGCTTTCAGGGATGCGCATTCCGCGCCAAGGAAATGCTGCGCCAGCAGCATAATATCCTCCGGCCGCTCCCTGAGCGGCGGCAAATGGATCGGCAGCACGTTTAAACGAAAGTATAGGTCCTCACGAAAATTACCCTTCTGAACGGCCTGCTGCAGATCGATATTGGTGGCTGCAATGATTCTTGTATCCAGCGCAATCGTGCTTTTCCCGCCGACCCGCTCAATCGTTCCCTCCTGGAGATAACGCAAAATCTTTACCTGCATGGAAAACGGCAGTTCGCCGATTTCATCCAAAAAAACGGTCCCGGCTTCCCCCTGTTCCAGTTTGCCCGTTTTCCTGGCTACCGCACCGGTGAATGCCCCTTTTTCATGGCCGAACAGTTCGCTTTCTAATAGGTTTTCCGGAATTGCCCCGCAGTTGATGATCACAAAAGGCTTTTGACAGCGCTTACTCAGCCGGTGAATGGCGTGGGCCACCATTTCCTTTCCGGTGCCGGATTCGCCGGTAATAAGCACCGGATAATCGGTTTCACTGACCTTCCGGATCATTGAAAACACATGCTGCATTTGCGGCGATATGCCAAGCATGCCGCACAACGAACCGCCCGCGTCTTTTCGCTCGCGAAGCCTCCGGTTTGTCTCCTCCAGCGTGTAAAGCCTGAATGTTCGGCTCAAAATAATTTTTAAAATATCGAGGTCGATCGGTTTAACGCAGAAATCCGCCGCACCCAGCGCTACAGCTTTTACCGCATTTTCCTGCTCCGCATTGCCGGTAATTACGATCACCTTGGTATGCGGCGCCAGGCTACCAAGCGCCTCCAGCAGTTTGAAGCCTTCATAGGGCGTATCCGAGGAAGGCGGAAGGCCGAGGTCAAGGGTCGCAACCGGGAAAGCTCCGGAAGCCAGCAGTTGACGGGCTTTTTGGGCATCCCCCGCTATAGAGATATCATACGCCTCAAGGGACCACTTGAGCTGCTTTGCCACCGAGGCCTCATCTTCTATGATCAACAATTTCTCTTTTGCCACGAAAGCCTCCGATACTTGGGGGATGGGCAACGGTTTGGAGGGAGTATTTAGGATTAATTAAACTGTTCCCATAACAAATCCAACAAGGGTTTCAGGCTATCATCATCAGCTTCATCCTTGATTCGTTCGAGTTCAGCGATATCCTCTGAAATAAGGCTTCTGGCCTCTGATTCGATCGCTGTTTTTAGTTCATCGGGGCCCAATGCGCCCCGGTAAATCCTGTTCAATACGAAGCGGATACCGCTTGACCGTTTGAGTCTTAACGCGTCCATCTTCATGCGCAATGTTTCCCCGTCAACCGAGGACAACTTTTTAATCGCCTCATCGAGTCTTGTTTTGGGGTCGGCCTCTGATACCGGATCCGCCTGAGTCGGTTCAGGGGCCGCTTCATTGGTTCGCGCGGCGTCTTTTCTATTTTTGAAGGCCGGTGGATCGGTTCTCGATATATCGAGTTCTCTGGCGCATTCCTTGACGATCCCTTTTTTTATACGCCTGGCCGATTTGACAAAACCGGTCAGCAATGCCTGATCAGCAATTATATTGATCAAACGCGGATAGCCCTTGGAGAATTGATGGATCATTCGAACAGCGCCCGGTTTAAAAATCTTTCTGTTGGCACCGGCTGCGGCCATCCGGTATTCAATATACTTTTCAGTTTCATCCGGAGATAGCGGCGGAATATTGTAGTGAACAGCAATTCGCTGCCTGATGGCCCTGTTTTCGGGGCGAAGAAGAATATCATGGAACTCGAGTTGTCCGACGAAAAATATATTGATCAGCTTGGTTCCCTTTTTTTCGAAATTTGAAAAAAGCCTGATCTCTGATAAAAGCCGGTGGTCAAGCAGCTGGCATTCATCAATTATCAATACGACCCGCTGGGCCTGATAGTAAGACTTGAGCAAAAAATCGTTAAAGGCCTCAAGGAACGCCCCCTTTGTCCTGAAATCCCCGGACATGCCAAACGATCTCGCCACATAGTTAAAAAAATCGAGCGTATCGAGCACAGGGTCGTGGATCACCACCGCCCGGTCATTTCTATCAAGCCCCTGCAAAAAAGCGTTTACGATTGTCGTCTTGCCCACACCGACATCGCCTGTTAAAAGCAAAAAGCTTTTATTTTCCAGTATTCCGTATTGCAGGGTGGCCAATGCCTCCTTTTGGTTCCTGCCAAACCAAAGAAAATCCGGGTCAGTGTTTATTTGAAATGGTTTTTGTACGAGCCTATAATAGTCGAGGTACATTTTTCCTTAACGGCTTGATACGTTGTAAAAAATGACGGGCGGAAAAACACCCTGAGAAAATCGAAACGGGTTTAAGTATACCCATCCGGATTTTTTGATTGCCACCGCCACGCGTCCTCACACATCTCATTGATCCCACGCTTTGCGGTCCAGCCCAGCTCTTTTTCAGCCAGGGCGGGGTCCGCATAACAAACCGCAATATCGCCCTCTCTGCGGGAAGCAATTTTATATGGAATGGGTTTGCCGGACGCCTTTTCAAACGCCGCAATCATTTCCAGCACACTCGCGCCCCTGCCGGTCCCCAGATTGTAGGTTGCCAGTCCCGGATCCGCCCGAAGCCTGTTTAATGCATGGACATGACCCTCTGCCAGATCCATCACATGGATATAGTCCCTGACCCCGGTTCCATCATGGGTCGGGTAATCATTGCCGTATACGAAAAGCGCCGGCTGCTTGCCCACCGCTACCTGACTGATAAACGGCATCAGGTTGTTGGGGATATCGTTCGGATCTTCACCGATCCTGCCGCTGGGATGGGCGCCGACCGGGTTGAAATATCTAAGAATGGCAATATTCCATTGGGGATCGGCCGCATACAGGTCTCGTAGGATGTTCTCGATGTATAGCTTGGTCCGCCCGTAGGGATTGGTCGGGCAGACCGGAAAGCTCTCCTGGATAGGCACTTTTTCAGGCTCGCCGTATACAGTGGCCGAAGAGCTGAATACGATATTTTTCACCCCATAGGCGCCCATTAGTTCAAATAATACCAGGGAGCCCACGATATTGTTATAGTAATACGCCAGCGGCACCCGCACGGATTCACCTACCGCCTTGAGACCCGCAAAGTGGATCACCGCATCAAACCGGTGGGATTCAAACACCCGGCTTAAAGACGCTTTCTGAGTCAAGTCGATGCGATAAAACTGCAGCCGCCTGCCGGTAATCTCCTGTATCCGGCTTAAGGGGGCTTCCTTGCTGTTGGAGAAGTTGTCCGCCACGCATACGTCATGGCCCGCCTCCAGAAGAGAGAGACAGGTATGGCTGCCAATATAGCCGGCGCCCCCGGTAACGAGTATATTCATTGCCACTGCCCTTTTTATCGGCCGGAATTTTTCCCCACGAAATGGCCAAACATCTTAGAATTTTTTTCTATCAGTTTTCATAGGATAAGAAAAGACGCAAATCAGAGGTTTGGAGAAAAGTAAAGGAGGCAAGGGCTTATTATTCCGGATCGCCCGTCTTGGCCGCCTGCCAGATGGCCTCCTTCTCATCCAGCGGCATCTCGGACAGCCGCTTGCCGTTCCGCCGGGCGGCCTTTTCAATTTCGTTGAAGCGGCGGACGAATTTGCGGTTCGAGCGCCTAAGGGCCGCATCCGGATCGACATCGAGTTTCCTGGCCAGATTGACCAGGGAAAAGATGAGATCCCCGATTTCGTCGGCCACACCGGCGTCGCTTCCGTCAGAAATGGCTGCTGATAGCTCGGCGAACTCCTCATCGATTTTTTCCCGGACCTGCGCCGCCGTTTCCCAGTCAAAACCCACCCGGCTGGCGGTGGCCTGAAGTTTTAAGGCATATAGCAGGGCCGGCAGCGTTTTAGGGATGCCGGACAGAATCGATTCCCGCCCCTGCTTGCCGTTTTCCTTGCGCTTCAACCGATCCCAGTTGCGGATCACATCCTCTGCGTCATCTACCCGGGCATCCCCGAATACATGGGGATGGCGGTAAACCAGCTTATCGCAGAGGCAGTTGAGCACGTCCGTTATCTCGAACCGGCCCGCCTCTTTGGCTATGGTGCTGTGAAAAACCACCTGCAGCAGCACATCGCCCAGTTCCTCCATGATGTATTCGGATTCGTCGGCCTCTAACGCGTCGACCAGCTCATAGGCCTCCTCAATAAGATTTTTAATCAGACTTTTGTGCGTCTGCTCGGCGTCCCACGGGCAGCCGCCGGGAGCCCGCAGGGTTTCCATAATTTTTACCAGTCGATCAAAAGCTTGCATCAGTACCACTCCTTGCATATATAGATGCTGTCTATAGGGTATTCTGGATCCGGGGTCAAGCCGTATAACCGGTCAGCTTGACTCGGATATTGACAAATATAGTTTGAATATTTATCTTTTTCAGTTAATTAATGTTTTGGCGACTGATAACGCGTTGATCAAAGGAGACGGGCATGATTCATGTCGACAACCTGACCAAGTTTTATGACAGCTTCTGCGCGGTGGACGGGATCTCCCTGGATATACCGAAAG
>JAGXLR010000144.1 GCA_018334555.1 Desulfobacterales bacterium | reverse complement strand
GAAAACACCAACCGCTTTCTGACCATGACCAAGTTCACCGAAAGGAGGTTTTTCCCGTATTCGAGTTCTCCCGCCTTAAGAATCGCCTCCTCTGAAAGCCGCTCGGCCCCACTGATGGTAATGGCCTCGGCACTGAAGTAGCCGCACTGGGTCAGGGCGTCGTAGCCGAAGATAAACATCACGCCCGTCATGCAAAAACAGGTGGCAAAGAGGATGGCCTTTAGCCAAAACCCGACGACTCGGCCGGCCGAGGCCCTTTTAGCCCGTTTGTCATTCTTATAACGGTTTTTCCGGACAATCCTTTTATTCACCGACAATTCTGACCTCCGGTTTCAACTCGACCCGAAATGCCTTATAAACCGCAGCCTGAACCTTTTCCATAAGCCGCAGGATATCCTCGGCCTTTGCATTCTCACGGTTTAAAATAAAATTGGCATGCTTCTCAGAAACCTGGGCCCCACCCAGCTTAGCCCCCTTCATCCCAATCTTTTCAATAAGCGCACCGGCTGGTTCGGCATCTTCCGGGTTTTTGAAAAAGCAGCCCGCACTTGCATCACCTATTGGCTGCTTCTCGCTGCGGCTTTTAAGCAAGGCCTCGGCTTCGGCGGCCAAATCGTCCCTGCTCGCGGGCTGTAGCTTAAAACGGCCGTCGATGATTACGGGCGGATGCATCGGATTATGCGGTCCGGGAAGCGCAAGCTCCCGGTATGCGAAAGAAAGCATGGAATCGTTGACGGATTCCAAGCGGCCGTCGGGGAACAAAACCGTCGCCTGGGTCAACACCTGTTCTACGGCCCCGCCCGCCGTTCCCGCGTTCATCATGATCGCCCCGCCCACAGAGCCCGGGATGCCAACGGCGAAATTCAATCCGGCCAACCCCTTGTCAACGGCAAACCGGCATAACCGATTGAGACGCTCGCCCGCCATCGCCTGAACGACAGTTGAAACGGGGCCTTCCGATATCACCGAGATCCCCTTTAGCCCGGCCGAGGTATCGATTACCACCCCGCGTATCCCCCGGTCCGTGACAAGCAGATTGGAGCCGCCGCCGATAATAAGATACGGCGCATTCTCGGCAGCAAGCCATTTGACCAGTGCGGTTAATTCATCCGGACTCTTCGGAGCCACATAGGCATCCGCAGGCCCGCCCACCCGAAGCCAGGTATGGGCCGCCATGGGCTCATCAAAGGCGACCCGGCCGGTTACCCTTTGCCCTACTTCCTCTCTAAATGCCTGATTGTGTCGCACGAGACGGCTCAACCTTCCTTTTTCGCGCCAAACTGCGCCATGCATTCGACTCCTACCTGCCAGACATTACCGGCTCCAAGGGTCAGGATAATGTCCCCCTCTTTGGCGGACTTCCTGAGGAATGCGACCCCATCGGCCTGCCGGTCAAAACAGGCCACATCCTTGTGGCCGTGATGCCTGACGCCTTCGGCCAGTCGATGATGGTCAACCCCTTCGATTACCGGCTCGCCGGCCGCATATATCGGCATCAGGATCAGCATGTCGGCCTGGTAGAAAGACCGTGTAAAGTCATCGAACAGGGCGTTCGTCCGGGTATAGCGATGGGGCTGAAAAACCACGATCAGCCGCCTGCCCGGCCAGCTCTTCCGGATAGCGTCGAGGGTCGTCTTGATCTCCGTGGGATGATGGCCATAGTCGTCTATGATCTTGATGCCCCCCGCATCGCCCTTTATTTCGAGTCTGCGCTCAACGCCCTCGAGGTTCTCCAGGGCGAACTTGATCTTTTCAAACGGGATGTCTATCTCCATGCCAACGGCGATTCCGGCCAGGGCGTTATAGATGTTATGGAGCCCCGGCAGGTTCAACGTGATCCCGCCCAGCGCCCGGCCGTGATAATAGACCGAAAACCGGCTTTGAACGGCTTCAAACCGGAGATCCACAGCCTGGATATCGGCCTGGGCGTTTAGGCCATAGGTCGTGTAGCGTTTTTTGATACGCGGCATGATGTTCTGGATAGGCTCATTATCCAGACAGAGGACGGCCAGACCGTAGAAAGGCACCCGGTCGATAAAATCCAGAAAAACGGATTTGATGGTATCCATGTCCTTGTAAAAATCCAGGTGCTCCAGATCGATGTTGGTCACCACGGCAATGGTCGGGGAAAACTTCAGGAAGGAGCCGTCGCTTTCATCCGCCTCGGCTACAAGAAAATCGCCCTCGCCAAGAACGGCATTGGCGTTTATCTGCCTTAGTTTTCCCCCGATAACCACCGTAGGATCAAGGCCGCCCTCTGCAAGAATGCTGGCCAGCATAGAGGTCGTGGAGGTTTTCCCATGGGCGCCGGCCACCGCGATGCTGTACTTCAGCCGCATGAGCTCGGCCAGCATTTCCGCCCGCGGGATAACCGGGATCGATGCCTCCAGTGCCGCCTGGACTTCGGGGTTATCCATGGGAATCGCCGATGAGGTCACCACGACATCGGCGTCTTCGATATGTTCCGGCTGATGGCCCAGGTGAATTTTGCCGCCAAGCGCGGCAAGCCGCTCGGTCACATCAGAGGCCGCGATATCTGAGCCGGACACCCGGTATCCCAGATTCAGCAAGAGCTCGGCGATGCCGCTCATTCCAATCCCCCCGATGCCGATAAAGTAAATATGGTATTGTTTTCGATACATATATATCCGTCAGTGAATTGTCAGCGCGGTGGTTCCGCTTTTTTTGCCCATTTTGCGCATATCCAGCGCCCGGCAAATATCTTCCGCCATTTCCTCGGCCGCGTGGGGCCGCGAGAACGCAAAAATTTTCTCCCGCATCCGGCGGCGAACCGGCTCGTTGGCTGCATAATAGCCGATTCTTGCCGCCAGTGTCGTCCCGTCCAGCGCCGCCTGGTCAATCATCTCGCCGGCGCCGGCATCCACCAGGCTTTTCGCATTAAAATACTGGTGATTGTCCGCCGCATAAGGATATGGAATGAATATGGCCGGCAGCCCGGCGGCCGAGACTTCCGCCACGGAGGTGGCGCCCGCCCGGCAAATGATCATATCCGCATCCGCGTAGCAGGCCGCCATATCGTCAAAAAAGGCGTCCACCCGGGCATCGATACCGAATTTTTCATACGCCTGCCGGACCGTATCGATATCCGCCGCCCCGGTCTGATGAATAAACCGGTACCCACGGGATGCATCCAGGTGTTCCAACGCCTCGATCACCGACGTATTGATGCAATGGGCCCCCTGACTGCCCCCCAGGATCAGGACGGTGAATGCATCCGGGGAGGACTGCCGGGGCCGGTCCGTGATTTGCCCGGCAATCTCCGGGCGGATGGGGTTGCCGGCGGCCCGTATCTTCTCCGGATATCCCCCCATATCCGTATCCGGAAACGAGACATAGATACGATGCGCATACCGGGCCAGGAACCGGTTGGTCATGCCGGCAATCCGGTTCTGCTCGTGGATGACCCGGAAAATGCCCGATATCCATGCGGCAATAATGACCGGCGCCGCTGAGTAGCCTCCCAAACCGATCACCACATGGGGTCGGAAGCGTAAAAAAAGCGCAAGTGATCCCAGTATACCGGCCGGCACCTGTACCAGGGCCTTCAGCTTACCGCCGATCCCTTTTCCCTTAATGCCTGCCGCGGCAATCCGGGCGGTTTCAAAATCGGTCCGGGAAAGCACACGGGACTCAATCGGCCGGCCGGTCGTAACAAAAAGCACGCGGTTCTCCGCCGATTTCCGCCTGAAGGCCCCTGCAATGGCGATACCGGGAAACAAATGGCCGCCGGTCCCGCCGCCTGCGATGACGATGCGCATCCCCTTGCCGGAGCCACCTTTTTTACCCTCTACGTAGCGTGCCGTATTCATTTTTCCGCCCTGGACGCTCCGATATTCATGAGAATTCCCACCAGCACCATATTGATCATGAGCGAGGTGCCGCCGTAGCTCAAAAAGGGAAGCGTCAACCCCTTGGTCGGCAGCAGGCTCAAATTCACCCCCATATTGACAACCGCCTGCAGGGCAATAGAGACCGTGATCCCCAAAGCCAGGAGCGATCCGAAAAAATCCGGGCGGGACCGGGCGATACCGATGCCCCGCCATAAGATGATCAGGTACAGGATCAGTACGATTAAAACCCACAGCCATCCGCCCTCTTCGCCGATCACAGAAAAGATGAAATCCGTATGCGGCGCGGGCAGATAAAACAGTTTCTGGTAGCCCTGGCCGAAGCCCTTGCCCAAAAGCCCGCCGGAACCGAAGGCCATAAGCGAATGGATGATTTGATAGCCCTCGTCCAGCGGATAGCGCCATGGATCAAGAAATATGAGGAGACGCTTCAGCCGGTAGGCCGAATTGGCAATCAGGTAGGCGGCCACTGGGAGCACCAGAAAAAACGCCCCGGCCAAATGCAGGATCCGAACCCGGCCCGCAAACATGACAAACCAGGCCAGCATCCACATAAAAACGATAGAGCCGAAATCCGGCTGGAAAATAATCAGCACCGAGAGCAGAGACAGGATTAAGACATGCGGCAGAAAACCGATATTCAGCTCTTCAATGCGGTCCTGCTTCTTGGTTAGGGAGTAGGCCATGAAAATGATCAGTGCCAGCTTCGCGAATTCCGTGGGCTGAAAAGATACCCCTTTCAGCCTGAGCCATCGGGTGGCCCCGCCGGCCGTCTGGCCGACGCCGTTTACCAATACCGCGGAGAGCAGGATAATGGCCGCCGCCAGGAACAAATACGTCAACGGCCGATAGATCCGGTAGGGAAAAAATCGGATCAACAACATGACCATGATCCCGAAACCGGCAAATATGAGCTGCTTTTTAAAAAAATAGTATTCGTTTCCGAACTGCTTTAACGCAATTTCGCAGCTGGCGCTGTAAATCATCGCCACCCCGATACCGACAAGCAAAAGCACCGGCACCAGAAGCGTGTAGTCACAGGCAAATGAGGGCATCTTTTGCGTTTTTTGGGCCTGTTTTGCCTTAGCCATGGCGCCTCGCCTCCATCCCCCGAACGCGGGCGGCAAAATCCGCGCCGCGCTGGGCATAGTCCGCATACATATCAAAACTGGCGCAGGCCGGGGAAAGCAGTACGGTATCGCCGGATGATGATCGTTTAAAAGCCTCGCCGACCGCCTCAGACATCGAAAAAACATGACTGACAGGAGTTTGGGGGCCAAGTTCGGCCTTGATCGCCTCGGCCGACTCCCCCATGACGATCAAATGTTTGACCCTGCCCGGGAGCAATGGTTTTAAAGCCGCATACCCCCCTCTTTTATCCCGGCCGCCCATAATCAGCACAACGGGGGTTGAAAAGGATGAAAGGGCCCGAACCACCGCGTCCACGTTGGTAGCTTTGGAATCATCAATAAATTGGACCCCGTTGATGGCCGCCACAGGCGTCATCCGATGGGGCAGGCCGTGAAAACGCCCGACGGTTTCCTGCATACCGGCAAAACCCGCCCCCACGGCCGATGCGGCAAGCGCCGCAGCCGCGATGTTTTCCCGGTTGTGGGCGCCGAGCAGGGGAATGCGGCGGCAGTCCAGCGACCCCTCGCCCCCGTCCGGCAGCCGGAACCCAATGCGTTCATCAGTCAGCCAGGCCCCGGCGCCCGTCCCTGTATCCATATTAAACGGCAGTATTCTTGAACGGATTGCCGGCGCCAATTCCCTTATGGCCGCATCCGAATAGTTGAGGACCGCCGTATCATCCGGGGTCTGATTTTCAAAAATCCGGCCCTTGGACCGGACGTATCCGTCAAAATCCGCATACCGATCCAGATGATCGGCAGTGATGTTTAGCAGCACGGCCACGCAGGGTCTGAAGGTTTCAATGGTATCGAGCTGGAAACTGCTGATCTCAGCAACGGCAAAATCGGCGGCATCGTCGCCGTCCGCATATTCGATGAGCGGGGTGCCGAGGTTTCCCCCGACAAAAACCCCGAATCCGGCATCCCTTAACATTTGCCCGGCAAGCAGGGTTGTGGTGGATTTCCCGTTCGTTCCGGTAACGGCGATAATCGGGGTTTCCATAAACCGATAGGCCAGCTCGATCTCACCCGTCACCGGGATGTTTTTATCCCGAGCCCGCCTTACCGGTTCGATGCCGTGCGGCACGCCCGGGCTCAAAACGATGAGATCGGCTGCCATGAATGTCTCCGGCCGATGGCCGCCGAGTTCAAAAGAGACATCGCAGTCCGCCAGCGATTTCACCGAATCCGCCAGCGCCTTCGCATCCGCCTGGTCTGTGGCCGTCACCCGAGCCCCCCGGCGCACCAGAAAACGCGCAAGGGCAATGCCCGTCCTTCCAAGACCGACCACAAGTATATGTCTGTTTTTGATCTCCACGGCTTTTGTCATCTCAGCTTTAATGTACTGACAGCGATAAGGGCCAGAAGGATCGAAACGATCCAGAACCTTACGATTACTTTGGGCTCGGCCCAGCCCTTAAGTTCAAAATGATGATGCAGCGGTGACATCAAAAAAATCCGCCGGCCATGGCTCAGCTTGAAATACCCGACCTGAAGAATCACGGAGAGCGCCTCAAAAACGAAGATGCCGCCGACGATCATCATCAAGATTTCCTGTTTGGTAATTACCGCAATCGTACCGAGCGCCCCGCCCAGGGGCAGAGAACCGACGTCGCCCATGAATATCTGGGCCGGATAGGTATTGAACCACAAAAATCCGAGGCCGGCACCGGCCATGGCCCCGCACATGATCGTCACCTCCCCGCTGCCATAGACGTAGGGAATCTGGAGATAATCGGCGATTCGACTATGCCCGGCGACATAGGCGAAGAGCATATAGGTGGCAGCGGCGATGATCACCGGGCCGATGGCAAGGCCGTCCAGGCCGTCGGTCAGGTTTACCGCGTTTGAGGTCCCCACAATGACCAGAACGGCAAAAAATATATAGCCGAGCCCGAGGTCCGGCCTGAAGCCTTTGAAAAACGGCAGGGTCACCCGGCTGTCGAACTCCGGCGTTATATAGATCAGGCTCCCGGCGACAATGGCGATCACGATCTGAAGCAAAAACTTTTCCCGCCCGGTAAGGCCCCGGTTTCGCTTTTTTATCTGCTTGAGGTAGTCGTCGATAAAACCAATGGCAAAATAGCCGACGGTGACCAGAAGGATGATCCAGAAAAAGGGGTTGAGTAAATCCACCCATAGAATGGCGCCGACAACAATGGCGGCCACGATCAACAGTCCGCCCATCGTCGGGGTTCCCGCTTTGTCCTGGTGCGCCGCCGGCCCGACTCGACGAATATACTGTCCGATCTGTTTCTCACTGAGCTTGCCGATCACCCATGGGCCCAGCAGAAGACAAATTAAAAATGCGGTAAGACTGGCATAGATGGTTCGAAACGTGATGTAGCGGAACACGTTAAAAGCGGATATGTCCACATGCAGGGCATATAGAAGATGATACAGCATGGCTAGACCCGCGCCCCCCTGTCTTTTAACGATCCGTTACGACTAAGATGCTGAACAAACTGCTCCATACCGGTGCTCCGCGACCCCTTGACCAGCACCCAGTCCCCCGGCGTCAACTCTTGCGAAAGTTTTTCGAAAATACCGGACTTATCCCCCACGAAAACGGCAGTGGACGGCATGCCCCCGGACAACGCCCCGTCGGCCATATCCTGGGCAAAGGTTCCGGTTACGTACAACCGATCGATGCCGGCCGCGGCCGCAGCGCGGCCAACGTCATGGTGGAGCTCCGCCGCCGCCTCGCCGAGCTCCAGCATATCCCCGGCGTTCC
>JAGXLR010000143.1 GCA_018334555.1 Desulfobacterales bacterium | reverse complement strand
GACATCATTTTCCTTGTATCTGCGGCAAACTTGAAAATCGCTCAATTTAGGTTAACAGAACGGGAGTGGACTATGAATCAAGGGGTGATGTTTACATATAGGATCATTGGATGGATGCTTCTTTTGGTCTTTGTTTTTTCAACCCTGGCGGTTGCGGGTGAGCGTATGGCGGTCGGCGTGTCGGTGGCCAATATCCGCTCGGGTCCGGGAGAAGACTATGAGGTGCTGTGGAAGACGGAGAAATATGCGCCGGTAGAGGTGCTCGAGCGGGATGCGTCCGGTAACTGGTGCTATTTTAGGGATTATGAGGGCACGAAGGCATGGATTTATAAAAATCTGCTGCGCGATATTGATACCGTGATAACGAAGAAGGGGTTATGCAACATCCGCTCCGGTCCCGGTACGGATCATGCCCTGCGTTTTCAGGCGGAAAAAGGGGTTCCCTTCAAGGTGATCAAGCGCAAAGGCCAGTGGATCCAAATCAAGCACGCGGATGGGGATTCGGGTTGGATCCATCAGAAGTTGGTATGGTGAGTTCAGGGATAGGGGATAGGGTATAAGGTTTAAGGTATTAGGTATAGGGTATTAGGTTAGGAGAGATATGAGCGGATTACAATTTGAAAAGGGTAAGCAGGTGATTGTGGGCGTCGGTTCGGCATTGGTCGATATGCTGGCCAGAGAAGAGGACGCGTTTCTGGAAAAACTGGGTGTTGAAAAGGGCGGCATGAACCTTGTAGAAAGTGACTATATTGAGCAATTGGTCGCCCGGATCGCCGATCCGCCCTCCATTGTCCCCGGCGGATCGGCCTGTAATACGGCCCTCGGCGTGGGTATGTTGGGCGGCCATTCAAGGTTTGTGGGTAAACTCGGCCAGGATTCGCTGGGGGATATGTTTCGCGAGGATCTTAAAAAGAATCATGTGGAGCCGGTGCTGTTCCCGTCGGATTTGCCTACCGGACGGGTGCTTTCCGTAATTACACCGGATGCCCAGCGCTCCATGTTCACCTATCTGGGTGCGGCGGCCGAATTGAAGCCCGAAGAAATTACACCGGATTGTTTTGCCCATGCGGCTGTTGTCCATGTGGAGGGCTATCTCCTGTTTAACCGGGAGCTGATGCTGGCCACCATAAAAGCCGCCAAGTCCGCAGGCGCCCGGGTCAGCCTGGATCTCGCCAGTTTTAATGTGGTGGAAGAATCAAAGGATTTGCTTGAACAGATTGTTGCGGATTATATCGATATTCTGATCGCCAATGAGGACGAAGCCGGGGCGTTTACCGGCGAGACCGATGAAGGAAAGGCCCTGACCGCCCTCTCGAAAAATGTGGAAATGGCGGTGCTAAAAGTCGGCCATCGCGGCAGTGTTGTGAATTATCAGGGAGAAGATGTTAAAATCGAGCCGTTGGTTTGTCCCAATGCCGTGGATTCCACGGGAGCCGGAGACCTGTGGGCCGCCGGATTTCTATTCGGCCTGGTCAGCGGCTATTCCATCGAAAAAAGCGGTGAATTGGCTTCTGCCTGCGGCTCTGAGGTCTGTCAGGTCGTCGGCGCCAACATTCCGGCGGACGGTTGGGGGCGTATTCGAAAATTGCTGTAAGCCGATCCTTTAACCTGTCGCAAAAGTTCCTTTCTGCAAAAATACCGCGGCTGCGATATAAATCGCTTTTTACGAAGTCATCAAACTGAAAGATAGACACAAATTTGGAGATAAAATGGCAGAAGACAAAAACAAAGAGGCCCCTCTTCCTCAGCCGGATAAGGTCGAGGTCTATGCCAAGCGCCTACTTGAATTCGCAAAGGCCAATCAAACCGCTATTACCGTTGCCGTAAGCGCAGTGGTCCTGGTGGCGATAGTTGTCGCCGGCGTCATTTATTTTCAGAAGCAGGCCGAGGAAAAAGCCCAGGCCATGCTGGGAAAAGCAATCGCCCAGGCGGAAGCCGTTCGGCGCGGCCAGGCGCCAGAGGCCCGGTATGCCGAAATAAAACCCAAGTTTGAAGAAATTATTCAAAACTACGGCTCAACAGCGGCGGGGAAAGCCGCTTTGCTGAAATATGCGGATCTATGTTACCAGACGGGCGATTATGATACGGCCATAGAGATGTATCAAAGCGCCCTTGACGCATATAAAGAAGGGGGAATCAAAAGCTTTGTTTTAAACGGTCTGGCCTATGCGTATGAAAGCAAGGAGGCCTATGCTCAGGCGGCTGAATATTTCAACCGTATCGTTACGGATGGATCGGCCATAATGAAGGATCAGGCGCTGTTTAACCTGGGCCGGATATACGGAAAAATGGGCAAGCCGGAAAAACAGCGCAACGCGTATAACCGGATTGTATCCGATTATCCGAATTCTATGTATTATCAACTGGCCAAGGAAAAACTGGCCGGTTAACAAACAGCGCCCCCCTTCCATTTGATCCGTCGCCCCGGCATACCCTGAAAAGTCTGACTGAAACGGACCCATCCGGTTCTTTGAGTTATGGATAATAAAGCCACGCCGGTCACCCTTTCCGGCCAGATTGAACGGGTCACCTATACCAACCCGGAAAACGGCTATACGGTCGCCCGGATGAAGGTCCACGGCGGGCGGCAGGTCGTCACAGTGGTCGGCAACCTCATTGATCCGATTCCCGGTGAGGTGATGGAGCTTTGCGGCCGTTGGAAAGTCCATCCCAAATTCGGCGAACAGTTCGAAGTCCAGAGCTATCGCACCACCGTCCCATCAAGCGTTTCCGGCATTAAAAAATATCTGGGATCCGGTTTGATCAAAGGCATCGGGCCGGTAATGGCCGAGCGTATGGTGAATCGGTTCGGAAAACAGACCCTGGATATCATCGAGCACCATCCCGAACAGCTCTCAGAAATCGATGGCATCGGTAAAAAACGGGTGGCCATGATCAAAGCCGCCTGGGATGAGCAGCGGGAAATACGGGATGTGATGATGTTTCTGCAGTCCCATAATGTCAGCTCCGGCTATGCCATCAAAATATTCAAGCAGTATGGGAGCGACTCGATTGAAGTCGTCTCCCGAAATCCCTATCAACTGGCGACCGATATTTTCGGCATCGGCTTTTTGACCGCCGACCGAATTGCCCGGGATATCGGATTCGAAAAAGATTCCAACTTTCGGATTCGCGCCGGTATCCTCTATGTGCTGAACCAATTGGCGGAAGACGGCCATGTCTATTATCCATATAAAGAACTGCTGGAAAAGTGTGCGGCGGTCCTTGAAGTCGACCCCTATTTAGTGGCGGACGCCGTCAATTATATGGCATCCGATAAAAAAATATATGTCGAAACCCTGGCATATTCGGATCCGGATTGTTCGCTCGGCGATACCGCCGTGTATCTGTCCAAATACTTTACCTGCGAGGTCGGTATAGCCGCCATGGTCAAGCGGTTGTTGAATACGCCAAAGCCGTTGCGGAAAATAGATACGGATCGCGCATTGAAATGGGTTCAGGAGCAGCTTGCGTTTACCCTGGCCGATAGGCAGGCCGAGGCGGTTTGCGATGCCGCAAAACATAAGGTTATGGTGATAACCGGCGGCCCCGGTACCGGTAAAACCACGATTATCCGGGCCGTCTTGAAGATATTTGCGAGGTTGAAGGTAAATATCCGACTGGCCGCTCCGACCGGGCGGGCCGCTAAGCAGATGAGTGAAGCCACGGGCTTTTCGGCAAGCACCATCCACCGGATGCTGTCTTTTAATGCGCATAGCGGTGGATTTCAGAAAAATGCGAATAATCCGTTGGATTGTGATCTGTTGGTCGTGGATGAGGCCTCCATGATTGATACCGTATTGATGTATCATCTTTTAAAGGCCGTGCCCGCGGAAGCCACCCTTATTCTGGTGGGCGATGTCAATCAGTTGCCGTCTGTCGGGGCCGGCAATGTCCTGGATGATATCATCGCCTCAGGCAAAGTTCGGGTGGTCCGGTTAAACGAAATTTTCCGGCAGGCGAGGCAAAGCCGGATCATTGTCAATGCGCATCGGATCAATAATGGGTACATGCCGCAAACGGAAGAAAGCGAGGCGCCGAGCGATTTTTATTTTATTGAACAGCAGACGCCGGAAAATGTCCTTTCCATCATTCTCTCTCTGGCCGGCCGACGCATTCCGGAATCCTTCGGTTTTGATGCCATAGGCGAAATCCAGGTCTTGTCCCCCATGCACAAGGGCATTGTGGGTACCGCCAACCTCAACCGTGAACTCCAGCAACGGTTAAACCCCGGAAAAGAGGAGATTACGGTTGGCAGTACCGCATTTTGTATCGGTGATAAAGTAATGCAGATCCGGAATAATTATGATAAGAGCATATTTAACGGGGATATCGGCCGGATTTGCTGGATCAACCGGGAGGATCGGGAGCTTTTTATCGATTTTGACGGCCGCCGCGTCAATTATGACTTTACCGAGTTAGACGAGGTGGTGCTGGCCTATGCGGTATCGGTGCACAAGTCGCAGGGCTCGGAATATCCGGCCGTCATCGTCCCGGTCCTCACCCAGCACTATATTATGCTACAGCGAAACCTGATTTATACCGCTGTTACGCGCGGACGGCGGCTGGTGGTGCTGGTGGGAACAAAAAAAGCCTTGGCCATCGGTATCAAAAACGATAAAACCCAGCACCGATACACCCGGCTGGATCTCCGGCTGAAATGGCCGGCCGAACGCTTTGAAAGGGAGCAGGCAGATTGAGAATTATCATCGTCGGCGCCGGGGAGGTGGGGTTTCATATTGCCTCCCGGCTGTCGCTTGAGAATAAAGATGTCGTGGTCATAGATATGGATCCGGCGGCTGTTGCCCGGGTTTCTGAAAATATCGATGTCGAGGTGATCGTAGGCTCCGGCAGCAGTCCGGTGGTACTCGAAGAAGCCGGTATTAAGGAGGCCGAGATACTGCTTGCCGTCACAGACAGCGATGAGACCAATCTCGTGGCCTGCCTGATGGCGGACACGATTTCATCGGCGACCAAAAAGCTGGCCCGGATCCGCCAGAAGGATTATGACGCCTACCACCAGATATTTCACGATTCCCCGCCCCATATCGATACGGTGATCAATCCGGAAATAGAGGTGGTTCGCACCATTGAGCGATTCATGGGCGTACCCGGGGCGGTGGATGTGGGGGAATTCGCCGACGGACGGCTCAAGTTCGTGGGGATTTATCTGGACAAAGGGGCCCGGCTGGCGGGGCTCAGATTGTCCGAGCTGCCCCGAAAAATCGGGAACAAGGTTTTGGTCGCCGCGGTGGTGAGAAACGAGAGACTCATTATTCCCGGCGGTGATGATCGGATCTACCCCGGGGATTTGATTTATTTCATCAGCGAGGAGGGGGGGCTTGCCCGCATTCTAAAGGCGTTTGACAAGGAGTTTAACCCCTTGAAGCGCGCCTTTATTGTCGGCGGCGGCCGGTTGGGGCTTCGTCTGGCCAAATCCCTGGAGCAAAAGTCCATCTATACCAAGCTTATTGAAAAGGCCCCGGCCAGGTGTTCCGAACTGGCCGAACAGATGAACAAGGTGGTGGTGATAAAGGGGGACGGATCGGACCAGGGCCTGTTGGTAGAGGAAAACATTCAGGATATGGATGTGGTGATAACGCTTACCGATGACGAGGAGACCAATATCCTGGTTTCGCTTCTCGCCAAGCGCATGGGCGCGAAAAAGACGATCACCCGGCTCTCCAAATTCAGCTATTTCCCACTGATGTCCTCCATCGGTCTCGAGCAGGTCGTCAGCCCCCGCCTTTCCGCCATTGATACGATTCTTCAGTATATCCGGCGGGGCAAAGTCCTTTCCGCCCGAACGATTTCCGATGAACAGGCCGAAGTCTGGGAGGCGGAGGCCCTCGAGACCTCAGATATCGTGGGACGGCCGCTAAGGGAAACCGATATGCCGAACGGCGCTCTGGTGATCGGCATCATTCATGGCGAGGAGATCCTTATTCCTTCCGGTGAAAGCGTGATCCAGCCGCATGATCGGATCATTCTTTTCGCCAAGCGGCAGGTCATATCAAAGCTTGAAAAAATTCTTACCGTAAAGCTGGAGTTTTTCTAAATGCGATGGCGGGTGGTTTTCTATATGGTCGGGATCCTGGTTTTTTTTCTGGGCCTGATCATGATTTTCCCCCTGCTTTATGCCTGGTATTTCAATGATGCCAGCTTTGGCTCCCTGCTTCAGTCAACCGTTGTAACGATTTTTATCGGCGCCGCCCTCTATACAGCCCTGCGTACCGGTCCACTGGATTACATCAGTCAGCGGGAGGGTATGGCCATTGTGGCCATCGGATGGACGGCCGTCGGTCTTTTCGCCGCCATGCCGTTCTACCTGTGCGGAATATTCGATACCTTTGTCAACGCGTTTTTCGAATCGGTCTCCGGTTTTACAACTACCGGCGCGTCAGTAATGACCGATATCGAGGCCGTGCCGCGGGGGATTCTTCTCTGGCGGAGCCTCATCCAGTGGCTGGGGGGTATGGGAATAATCGTACTGTCTGTGGCGATTCTTCCGTTTTTGGGCGTCGGCGGTATGCAGCTGTTTAAAGCCGAGGTTCCGAGTCCGGTACCGGATAAGCTAAAGCCACGGGTGAGTGATACGGCAAAGACGCTATGGAAAGTCTACGCCCTGATCTCCCTTGTTGAACTGCTGCTGTTGCTGGTGGGGGGGATGGGGTTTTTTGATGCGCTCTGCCATACGTTCACGACCATGCCCACCGGCGGGTTCTCCCCGAAGAATCTATCCATCGCCCATTATGGCAGCCTTTATTTTGATATCGTGATCATGGTCTTTATGCTGCTCGCAGGCGTTAATTTTTCTTTGCACTTTCAGATGCTTAAGGGTAAGCCCCTGGCCTTCTGGCGGGATTCGGAATGCCGTTTTTACCTGTTGGTGATCGCCGTACTGATTGTTCTGGTCAGTTTCAATGTGTATGGCCAGGTTTACCAGAGCATTGGCAGTGCTTTGCGGCATGGGGCCTTTCAGGTGATTTCGATACTGACGACCACCGGCTACGCTACTGCGGATTTTAATCAATGGCCGGCCATGTCCAAGCTGATCCTTCTGCTGTGCATGTTCATCGGCGCATCTGCGGGCTCCACCGGCGGCGGCATGAAGCTGATGCGAATTATGTGCTGTTTCAAGTACTGCTATAAAGAGCTCTTCAACCTTGTCCACCCGCATGCGGTGGCGCCGGTAAAAATCGGCGGCAAAACGGTATCCGATGCGGTCATCGGAAGCATATTGGGGTTTCTTGCCCTTTACATGGGGCTTTTCGGTTTGTGCTCCGTGCTTTTGGCCGGCCTTGGCGTGGATTTTACGACCGCGTTTTCCGCAGTGGCCGCATCCATCGGCAATATCGGGCCGGGTCTGGGGCTGGTGGGGCCGATCGGCAACTATGCGGGGATTCCGGATCCGGGCAAGTGGCTGTTGATTTGGTGCATGCTACTTGGCCGCCTTGAGATCTATACGGTTATTATTTTTCTGGTCCCCGTGTTCTGGAAGAAGTAGAAATGCTTTATAATTTTTATTGACAGTGTTTGAAAAAAAATATAAAAAAATTAATTTATAAATAATTTGAGATACACATATCGGGGCCGTTAACTCAGTTGGTAGAGTATCTGCCTTTTAAGCAGAGAGTCGTAGGTTCGAATCCTACACGGCCCACCACCTACATAGGTTAAACTTGCGTCCCCATCGTCTAGCCCGGTCCAGGACACTGGCCTTTCACGCCAGCGACAGGGGTTCAAATCCCCTTGGGGACGCCACTT
>JAGXLR010000265.1 GCA_018334555.1 Desulfobacterales bacterium | reverse complement strand
ATGGCAAAGAAAAAAGTTCAAGATCAAGGCGACGCAAATTTCGAGGAATGCAGCGTACATAGGAGTACGTGAAATTCCGAGAAATGCAGCGCAACGCAGATATTGGACTTTTTACGAAGCCATCAACATTTTTAAATCAAAAAATTTGAAACCCTCCGGGATTTCCAATTTCACCGCATCTACTGCGTCAAATGATGTCTCGCATAGGCGCCTATCGCTCGACATCATTTTCCTTGTATCTGCGACAAACTTGAAAATCGCTCAATTTAGGCATAAAATAGATGCCGCCCCGGCTAGCGTCCGATGGCCGGTACGGCTCGGATAAATTCAGGCTCGGCCCCATTTTCTATGCCGCCGATGTCCGTTGGCAGTGTTTGGCGGATAGAATCGGTGTATTGAAGACCAATGCGGAATAATCGTCAGAGCGCTGTATATCCAGATTCATAGAATCCTGATCGATCTCAAAATATCGGGAAATCACTTCCAGGAGCTCCTTCTGAAGATTATCCAGCATATTATCCGAGACTTCCAGCTTATCGTAGACCAGGGCGAATTTCAGTCGTTTTTTGGCGACTTGCCTGCTTTCCGGCTTATTGATGAGTTTTTTCAGGAGATCATTGAGTTTCATTAGGCATCCTTATTCTTTCGACTCAGTTTTTTCCCGATTTTTTTCCAGAACCCCTTCTGCGCCATCGGGTCTTCAATGGGCAGATCGGGATGACCGTCGAGCCGCATTGCGATACGCTGAAAAGCCATGCCGGCCTTTGATTCTTTGTTGGAAACCAACGGGTTGCCGGTATTGCTGGAAACCACGACCTGGTCGTCCATTTCAACCAGCCCTACAAGATCGATGGACAGGACATCGATGATGTCCTCGTGGCTTAACATATCCCCGCTTTCCACCATCTTGGGAATAATCCGGTTGACAACGAGTTTTGGGCTAATGGAACGGGCATAGAGTAGTCCGATAACCCGGTCTGCATCCCTTACCGCTGAAACATCCGGGGTGCAGATGACAACGGCTTCGTCGGCGGCGGCAATCGAATTCTTAAACCCATGCTCAATCCCCGCCGGGCAGTCGAGCAGCGTGAAATCGAACTCCTTGCGAAGTTTGTTGGTCAGCCAAACCATGTTTTCGGGTTTGATTACATCCTTATCATCACTCTGCGAGGCCGGGATCAGAAACAGGTTGTCGATCCGCCGGTCTTTGATGGCGGCCTGTTTCAGTTTGCACCGACCCTGGATGATATCGACGACATTGAATACGATGCGGTTCTCGAGGCCCATGACCACGTCCATGTTCCTGAGTCCGATATCCATGTCGACAATGGCAACGCGTTTGCCCTGCTGGGCAAGGGCCGCGCCGAGCGATGCGGTAACGGTCGTTTTGCCGACACCGCCTTTGCCTGAGGTCATAACAATGACTTTACCCTCCACAATACACCTCTTTCTTTAACTTTGGTTGGGGTTGATTGTTATGGCTATTTATCTAACGTACTTCCGGCCATGTCAGTTGCTTAAAGGGATTGTTGGTCAAATAGTTGTCAACGACGATGCTCTGACCGTCAATATAGGCAAATTCCGGGCCGGCCCCGGCGTCCGAGGCAAGTCCGGCCGCCACAATGCCGCCGATCTGAACCTGCGTCGGACGGAACTGGAGGGCCATGACAATGGCCGCCTCGTTATCCGGCTGTCCGGCCTGCGCCTTGCCTGAAAGCGTTCCCATCACCAGGATGTCGCCGCCGGCAATGACCTCGGCCCCCGGGTTCAGGTCGCCCATAATAATGAGATGGTTTTTCGCCACAATTTTTTGTCCGGACCGAACACGGCCGGCGATCATCAAAGCTTCGCTGCGATAGTGGTGCCATGCATTGCCCATATCCTGATTCCGGATCCGTTCTTTATTAACAGTTTTTTTCTTTTCCGGCGGCTTGGAAACCTGGCCCACCTCGAAGCGGTCCTTTAAAAAACGGCCCAGCTCGTTGATCAATTCGTCAGAATCCGCAGATTTCCCCGGATCGATAATGACCCGGGCATTGACCGCCAGATGTTTCAGGCGTTCAAATGGCTTGACCAATGCGTTCTGAAGACGTTCGAGGGACTGGGTCGGGTCAATCGTCACCCACAGGCTGTCGCCGACCCCCTTGAGTTTTACGGGCAGATCATCATTTGAATCCATATAAACGGGCACCATTCCCCATTGGCTTTTGATGAAGCTGTCAAATTTAACACACACATAACCATATATTTAGTATATCACATATATTAAAATACAAGATATATGTCAACAGGAAAAATAACAGATATACTCAAGGTAGAAGGGAAAAGGGGGAAAGATACGACAAGGTTTCAGGTGCATGGGTAAATCCCAAATGTCAATATTGATGGCTTCGTAAAGAGCGATTTATTCCGCCGCGGCGGCATTTTTGCAGAAAGCCACGCTAAAAACATCCGCATTGTCATTTCGAGCGGCAGCGAGAAATCTTTAACCAATCAAGATTCCTCGTCGCTTTCGTTCCTCGGAATGACAGCAGCGATCCCTCCT
>JAGXLR010000015.1 GCA_018334555.1 Desulfobacterales bacterium | reverse complement strand
AACGAAAGTGACGAGGAATCTTGATTGTTAAAGATTTCTCGCTACCGCTCGAAATGACAATGCGGACGCTTTCCAGAGTTACTTTCTGCAAAAATGGTGCGCCAGCGCAATAAATCGCTTTTTACGAGGCCATCAAGGTTTAACCGGCGAGCCGAGTGGTCGGGGCTTTTAGCAGACGGCGCTGCCTTGCCTTATATTCCGGGATTCAAGGGTTTCTCGGATAAGGTTGAGGGTTTCGGTCTTTTTCAGCGACCATTGGGGGGCTGTCAGTTCGTCGGCATGCGGGTCGCCGGTAAGCCGCTGGATCACCATCTCTGCCGGTAAGCGAGCCAGGAAATCGCATACAATATCCACGTATTCCATCTGGGTCAGACACTTGTATTTGCCGCTTAAATACAACCGTTCAAGCGCTGTTCCTTTGACCACATAGAGCAGATGCAGCTTGATGCCATCGATGCCGAGATTCGCCAGATAGTTAGCGGTTTCAAGCATCTGGGGCTTGGTTTCGTTTGGGAGGCCTAAAATCACATGCGCACAAATTTGAATGCCCCGGTTCCGGGTGGCCTCCACCGCTTCTTCAAACGCCTTGACATCATGGCCCCGGTTGATTAAAGCGAGCGTTTCGTCATGGGCGGATTGCAGACCGTATTCTATCCAAATCAGATAATTTCTGGTATAACTTTCAAGAAGCGATAGGATGTCGTCATTTATACAGTCCGGCCGAGTGCCGATGGAGAGCCCGACGATGTCGTCAATGGCAAGGGCCTCCTCGTAGAGCCGGCGGAGCGCATCAACCGGCGCATAAGTATTGGTAAATGATTGAAAATAGGCGATAAATTTTTTCGCCCGGTATCGCCTGGTAAGCGCCTGTTTGCTGTCCAGGATCTGCCGGGTGACAGAAAGCCCCTTTCGATAGGCGCCGGTACCGGAACCGAAGGCATTGCAGAAAATACAGCCTTCAGATGAAAGCGTTCCGTCCCGGTTGGGGCATGACATGCCCGCATCAATCGAAATTTTCTGGACACGGCAGCCGAAAATTGATCGCAAATAGGTGTTTAGGTCATAGTATCGTTTAGTCATTGAAAAAATTTGGATGATGGATATTTTGTTAATGCCTATCAATATCACGGAATGCGGTAAACGGCAACAACATGAGCGTGTGCAAAACAGATGGCTGCGCATCCTAAAACATATGAGGTAATCGTGGTTGGCGCCGGCCATGCCGGATGTGAGGCGGCTTTGGCCGCAGCGCGGATGGGGTGCCGGGTTCTTTTGATGGCGATTGATCTGGACAAGATCGCCGCCATGCCTTGCAGCCCGTCTATTGGGGGTATGGCAAAGGGCCAACTGGTAAAGGAAATCGACGCCCTGGGCGGCGAGATGGGTCGAATAACCGATCAGACCGCCATTCATTACCGCAAATTAAATACGCGTAAAGGTCCGGCCGTCCAGTCGTCCCGAACGCAGAACGATAAAGTTCGCTATCATATCGCCATGAAATCGGTCCTCGAGAAAACGCCGGGCCTGGATGTCAAGCAGGGGCTGGTGGAACGGTTGATGATTGAAAACGGCAGAGTCGCCGGAGTCGTGGATCAAACCGGCTATGGGTTTGAGGGCCGCACCGTTGTGCTTGCCACCGGCACCTTTCTCGGCGGACTGGTGCATATCGGGGAAAACGCCTTCCAGGCCGGACGCGCCGGTGAATTTGCATCATACGGGCTTGCGGAGGATTTAAAGTCCATGGGTTTTACGTTGGGGCGGATGAAAACCGGGACGCCGCCCCGCCTGCATCGGGCAAGCATAGATTTTACACGCATGGTTCGGCAGGATGGCGATCTGGATTCGGAGCCGTTTTCTTATTTTTCAAACGCCTTTTCCATGCCGCGGATGCCCAGTTTTATCGGCCATGCGGATGCGCGCACCATTCGAATTGTCGGCGACAATTTAAGATTTTCGGCCCTCTACGGGGGCAGAATTTCCGGGGTCTCCGCCCGCTACTGCCCGTCTTTTGAGGACAAGGTGGTTAAGTTTCCGGACAGAACCTCACACCAGCTCATTTTCGAACCCGAAGGTCTTGATACGGAGGAAATCTATGTCAGCGGGTTGGGCAACAGCCTGCCCATGGAGATTCAGCTCGAGGTGGTCAGGTCCATAGAGGGGTTGGCGGCGGCTGAGATGCTTCGGCCCGGCTATGCCATCGAGTACGACTATGTAAACCCCGAGCAGCTGCAGCCAACCCTGGAAACCAAGCGGGTTTCCGGTTTGTATTTGGCCGGACAGATCAACGGTACCTCAGGCTATGAAGAGGCAGCCGCCCAAGGGCTTTGGGCGGGCATCAATGCAGCTTGCCGGGTGCAGGGGCGTCCGGCGTTTCTCCTGGACAGATCACAGGCCTATATGGCGGTGATGATCGATGATCTGGTAACCCGCGGCACGTCCGAGCCCTACCGGATGTTTACTTCAAGGGCGGAATACCGGCTGATGCTTCGCGAGGACAATGCGGATTTCCGATTAATGGAGCTTGGCCATAAACTCGGGCTTATCGGCACCGATGCCGTCAAGGAGGTAAAAGACCGAAAAGCGCAGGTGGAAAAAGAGATTCGCCGGATTCGACAGACAGTGGTAAAACCCACGAGGGAGGTCAACGAATACCTCAAAAAAAAGGGCTCCGCCAAAATTGATACGGGGGTTCGGCTTGATCAGCTGATCAAACGAAGCGAGCTGAATTATGATGTCGTCCGCCGATTCGGCGGTGAAGAGACACCTAAGGACAGACGGGTGATCCGGCAGGTGGAGATCGAGGCCAAGTACGAGGGCTATATCAACAAACAGCTAAAAGCCATAGAAGCATTTCGTTCGCTGGAAGATCGAAAGATTCCTGAAAATTTTGACTATCAGTCGCTGCATGGCCTATCCAACGAGTTAAAGGAAAAACTCTCCCGCATAAAACCATTGTCGCTGGGCCAGGCCTCACGAATCGACGGGATGACCCCTGCGGCCATTTCAATACTGATGGTGGCGCTGAAATCCCGGGGGGTGGGTTGACATTTATTAAATGGTAGTTATTCTATAAATAACTAAACTATTTGATTTTTTGAGAAAATTCGTATGTAAAGGGGTAATGATATATGGCCCAAAAAGATTATTACGATATTCTTGGCGTAAGCAAGAATGCGAGCCAGGATGAAATAAAAAAAGCGTACCGGAAGCTGGCCCGAAAGTACCACCCGGATCATTCGGGCGGCGATAAGGGCAATGAGGAACGCTTTAAAGAAATCAGCGAAGCCTATGCGGTTTTAAGCGACGCGGAAAAACGCAAACAATACGATACTTACGGGTCTGAGGATTTCCAGCAGCGATATTCCCAGGAGGACATTTTCCGCGGCTCGAATCTGGACGATATTCTTCGGGAATTTGGTTTTGGCGGCGGATCCTTTTTCGCCAATTTCGGTCGGGGCAAAAAATCCGCCGGCATGGGAGGCTCGCGGTTTTCGTTTGATCCGGAGTCGATCTTCGGTTTTGGCGGGGGCGGCGGCCGCCAGCAACAGACAGCCCGGATGAAGGGCGGCGATGTGGAATCCGAATTGCCCGTAACCATATATGATATCGTCCACGGCGCGACGAAGACAATATCGTTGCAGTCGCCTTCGGGTAACACGGAGCAGCTGACGGTCAAAATTCCAAAGGGGTGGATCACGGGTAAAAAACTGCGATTCTCCGGCCGCGGCCAGCCCAGTCCCTATGGGGGCCCCGCCGGGGATTTATATATCCGTTCAAAGGTCGTCGACGACCCGATGTATAGACAAGAAGGCCATGATTTATACATTGACAGGGAGATCAAACTCACCGACGCGCTTTTGGGAACCAAAATATCGGTGCCCACGGTGGATGGCAAGCAGCTCTCTCTGACGATACCGCAGGGCAGCCAGCATAAAAGAAAACTGCGGCTTGCGGGTCGCGGCATACCGCATATGAAAGGCGGCGGCGTCGGCGATCTATATGTCGTTGTGAATATAAAAATGCCAAAAAGCCTGAGCAAAAAACAAAAGGAGCTCGTTAAACAGCTGGCTGAACTCGGTCTTTAATCCATCGCCGGATAGCTGTCAGGTAAACGCCCAATTTGCAAAAAACCGGCCTTAGGGCCGGTTTTTTGCTTTTGGTCTCCATGCGATCGATGGCAGAGACGTCCGTCCGCAAGGAAGGAAGAGGGGGTGGCATATTTAAACGGCCTGCTCCGCGAGGAACAAGCCATTTAAAATTATTGACAAAATTATTTGATGGCGATATATTCAGTCTAAATACATATATACAAAAAAAAACAAATAAATCTCGGCAGTTATCGGGCCAGCGGGCGGCGGAACAGTACGTAAACCAACCCACTAATGCCAGAAAAATACCGGTTAAACGCAGATCCGCCAATGTAAACGAATGCAGGGATGCGGCGGGAGAAGCTTGGATGTTATCTAAACGCCGGCAGAAGTCTGATAATAGATTGCGGAAGACTTAATGAAGGAGCGCCTTCAACAGTCAATATCAGCAGAAACACCGGAAATGGTTCCGGTGCTGAGCAAAGAAGAGATTCAGAAGAAGATTGTTTCATTGGCCCGTCAGATATCAGCAGATTACCAAAACGACCGCCTCTTGCTGATCGCCGTATTAAAAGGCGCCTTCATTTTTTTAAGCGATCTGGTTCGGCAACTTACCATTCCGGTAGAAATCGATTTTATCCAGCTGTCCAGTTACGGGCAAAGTGATTCCTCTTGCGGCGACATTCGCTTTTGCAGCGACATTTCATCTGACATAAAGGGAAAAAACATAATTGTTGTGGAGGATATAATAGATACCGGCCTCACAATAACCAAGCTGGTGGCGCATCTAAAGTCATTAGGACCGAAAAACGTGAGGGTATGCGTCCTAATAGACAAGTATGAACGGCGTGAGATCGCATTTAAAGCGGATTATATATGTCATACGGTCAAAAACGGGTTTTTGGTTGGATACGGGCTGGACTATGCAGAGAACTATAGAAATCTGCCGGCGATTTATGATTTAAAATCTTAATGAAAGAGGAATGAATAAAAATGATAATTACCTGCGAGACATGTGGTACAAGTTTTCGGTTAAAGTCCAGCATGGTCAAGGAATCGGGCTCTAAGGTGCGATGCTCCAAATGTCAGCATGTATTTATCGTCTATCCGCCGTCTGTTATGCCAGCCTCCGGCATTGGATCCAAGCCCGGCAAAGGCACTGATGATACCGTCTCCCCCGGTCTTTTCGCGGGGGATGAGGATGCCGCAAGAAAGGAAGAAAAAGAGCGCGCCTCGGTGATGGAGGGGGAAACCATAACCGATTTGGAGTCCCTGAAAGCTAGTGATGAAGAGGCCGCCCGCATGAAGGAAGGCGATACGATAAGCGATCTGGAGGAGATGATCGATGAAGACGTCAGTGAGCTGACGCGTGAAGAGACCGGCAAAGATGCGCTTTTTGATGAGGAAAGGCCCTTATTCGCTACATCCGATGAATCCGAGATCAGCCTGTCAAGTCTGGAGGGCGGACCGGATACGGAGGCTATTTCGTTGGAGGATCTTGAATCCGGCGCTGAGGCCGATAATGCCATAGATTTGGGTGAACTGACGGGCGACATGATGGGTGAGACCGCAGAGATTGATTTTGAGGATGTCGCCAGGACGACCGAAGATGAAGCGATTTTCGGTGGGACAGAAATCGAAGAAGAGGCGGCTTTTGAAGATACGACAGAGATGGAGCCGGTCTCGGCGATTGATTTTGAGGATGTCGCCAAGACGACCGAGGATGAAGATCTTTTCAGTGAGGCAGAGCCTGAAGAGGAGGCGCCGTTTGAAGAGACCACCGAAATGGAGTCGGTCTCAGAAGCCGATCTTGAAGAGCTAACGAAAACGACGACCGAGGATGAAGAGGCTTTCAGCGCAGCGGAAAGCGGCGCTGAAATTTTCGAAGAGCCGGAAGAAGATCTGGATACGGGGGCTGAAGCAAAAGCGCCGACCGGGATTGAAGAGGCGGCCGAAGATCAGCCATCAGCCGAGGAAATGGCGGCTGAACCCGAAGAACCCGAAAAAGAAATGGAAGGAGGTTTTGATACCGAATTGGAAGATTTTGACCTAGGAAGTGAACCGGAAGAGGAAAAACCCTCTACTTCAGGGGGTAAAAAAACCGGTGGCAGGAAAGAGGCCGAATCTGAAAAAGAAGCCTCCGGCGAATCGCCTTCAGGTTCAACCGAGGATTTTGAGCTCGATTTCGAAGATGAGCTCGAGAAAGCCCTGGGTGAGGAGAAAGGCGAGGCGAAAGAGGAGGAGTTTGAACTCGACCTGGATCTTGATGAAACGCCTGAGCAGACAGAGGCTGAAAAAGGCGAGAAGGAAGAGGAGGAGTTTGACCTCGACCTGGATTTCGACGAAACGCCTGAAAAGGCGGAAGCCGGAGAAGGCCGGGCGGAAGAAGAAGAGTTTGAACTCGACCTGGATCTTGATGAAACGCCTGAAAAGGCAGAAGCCGGAGAAGCCGAGGCGGAAGAGTTCGATTTGGACTTCGAATCCGAAGCCGATGAGAAAGAGCCTGCTACCGAAACTGCTGATGAGGAGGACTTGGGGCTGGATCTGGAGTTGGATGAGTTTGATGATCTGGACCTGGAAACCGAGGGCGACGAAACCGGCGAACTGAAAGAAGAGGACTTTGATCTGGATTTAGACCTCGAGGGGGAAGCAGAACCAACTGAGGCGGCAGGTGAATCTGAAGAGGCGTTTGATTTGGACCTTACGCCGGAAGGAGAAGAAACCGAGTCTGCAGATGCTTCGGGTGAGGAATTCGATCTGGATCTTGATCTGGAGTCCGAGGAGGCGCCGGCTGAACCCGAGGCGGAAGGGGAGGAGTTTGACCTCGACCTGGATTTGGAGTCTGAAGAGGAAACAGCTACCGAAAGCGAACAGGCTCCCGCAGGGGCTGAAGAGGCGAAAACCGAGGAATTTGATCTTTCTGAAATCGAGAATTTTCTCGAGGAAGAAGCTCCTGCCGGCCAGGCTACCGGGACGGTAGAAGAAAGCGCCGAACTCGATCTGGATCTGTCAGAATCGCAGGAAGAAACCGTTGAAGCCGAAACCGGCGAGACAGCGGAGGCGGATATAGATCTGGAAACGATGCTGGACGAGGAAGAGGCAGAAAAATTCGGTGAGGAAAAGGATATTTCCCTGGAAGCTGTTGAAGAAAAAGAATCCGCTGAGCCGGCTGAATACGCAACGGCAGCGGCAGAAGGGGGCGCTGCTCCTGAGGAAGCAGTTGAAGAATATCCCAGAAAAGCCGAACCGGAAGGCGTGGCGCCGGTTTCCGAACCGACCTTTACGCGTACCCGGAAAAGCCGGATCAAACCCGTGCTTATTACGGTAATTGTTTTGGTCGTGTTGGGCGCTCTGGTTGTTGGCGGCTATATGTACTTTTTTGGGGGAGAAGAGGGCCCGGCCGTTATCGACCAGGGGAATTTGCAGATCGAAATGATTCCGAATCCGGATTATCGTTTTGTGACAAATGAAACCGCCGGTGAACTCATGGTGGTCACCGGTGAAGTGACCAATCGATATGACCAACCCCGCAGTTTTATCCAGGTAAAAACCAATATTTTTAATCCTGCGGGGGAGGTCATACGAACCGGCTCCGCATTTGCTGGGAACATGGTTTCCGATGCGGATCTTTCCAGCCTGAAACTTGAAACCCTTAAAACAAAACTGGCCAATCGTAAAGGGGACGACAATGCCAATGTCGGGGTATCCGCCGGCGAGGCCGTCCCCTTTATGATGGTCTTTGGCAATCTCCCGGAAAATGCGGAGGAATTTAATGTAGAGGTGGTCTCCTCCGCTGGGGAATAATCGTCGATCATTTTATTTTAGCTTGACTTAGAATCCGGGAGTTGCTAAAGAGCACTTTTTGTCGGGGTTGAAGCTTTCGTAAGCGATTCAAAATGTCCGTGGTATGCTTTTAACCAACAAGGCA
Organism: Desulfobacterales bacterium; assembly: GCA_018334555.1. Lineage (GTDB taxonomy): Bacteria > Desulfobacterota > Desulfobacteria > Desulfobacterales > Desulfosalsimonadaceae > M55B175. The sequence continues at coordinate 23,629 of JAGXLR010000015.1, read as the reverse complement.
GGCATCGTTGAATTTTTACGAAAACTTCAACGTAATTCCTATTGTGCCAAACTGATTTGATGCTTAAACTCTGACAGACTCGTAAAAAGTCAGTTTAGAGATGGCAAAGTAAAAAGTTCAAGATCAAGGCGCGCAAAATCCCGAGGAATGCAGCGTACTTAGCTGTACGTGAAATTCCGAGGGATGGAAGCGCAACACAGATATTGGACTTTTTACGAAGCCATCAAACTCTGAATGCGGCGATGTAGCTCAGTTGGTTAGAGCATGCGGCTCATATCCGCAGCGTCCGGGGTTCAAGTCCCTGCATCGCCACCAAAAAAGTACTCAGGCCTCTCTGACGATACAGAGGGGCTTATTTTTTCAGAAATCTGTAAAATAGAGGTACAAATCAATGTTTCCCGTATACACTGGTTTTGAAAAAATTGTGGAAGAACGGATCAAGCAGGCCCAGAAACAGGGAGCGTTTGATAACCTTTCAGGGGCTGGTAAACCGTTGCCCAAAGAGGATTTAAGCCATGTATCGGAAGAGCTCCGGTTGGGTTACAGAATTTTAAAAAATGCCGATTGCCTCCCGCCGGAGGTGGAGCTGAAAAATGAAATCCGGCAAACCGAATCCCTGTTGGAGGAGATTACGGATGTCCGGTTAAAATATAAGACTATGAAAAAATTGAATTTCTTAATAATGAAGCTGAATATGCTGCGCAAAGGTTCAGTCCGGTTCGAGGTCCCCCAGCAATATGAGGGCGCATTGCTCGAGCGCATGGCCGAGAACAAAAATTCGGACGACCCCGCCTGATCAACTTTATAAGATCCCCTTGCCACCTTTTATCTATTTTGATTTAAAAAAAGGTGACGACACTAAAATATCATGTTTAAGCTCAAGTCCAGTGATAGCCATTTAGCCAGCAGCGTGCTGTTGGCATTTTCGATCCTGTTGTTCCATGTGCTACTGCTTGCTGCAATCGGGTTGCTGGTCATCATTTTCAGGGGGATAGTCAATTACCTGGTATGGATTCTGTTGGGGGGCGCGCTGCTCGCCGGCGCCGGTCTTTTTGTTCTATACCGGTATATGCAGAAAGAAAAAAGTGTTGTTTCTAAGCTTTTGGAATTACCGGAATTCAAGAACAGAAAGGTTGAAGTAAACATTCTTGGCGGATTGGCCTCGTTTAAAATCGATCCGGATGATCAGGCACGCTCAGCGATTGACACAGAGGTCACTCCGTTGACGCACAGGCTTGATGATCCCGACAGCCTACGGGTTCGGGAGCTGTCCGAACTTGCCCGTCTTTTTGAAAAGGGCTTGATATCGCTTGAAGAATACGACCGGGGCAAGAAGGATTTGCTCAATCAGTAGGCATCATCCGGCGACGGGCCAAACAGGCATCAGACGAAACAAAACATTTAGAAAAGGGCGTAATGCGGAAAAAGGTCTCTGTCGCACTGCTGTCCGGCGGCACCTCATCTGAGCGCGATATATCAATCAAGGGCGGGGATTATGTATATTCGGCCCTTGATAAAAGCAAATACAATGTGATTCGATATGATCCATCGGCTGATATTCCGAAGCTTTTTGCCGATGCCCCGCAAATCGATGTCGCCCTGGTGATTCTTCATGGTTCCAACGGAGAGGACGGAACGGTGCAGGGGCTTCTTGATCTGCTGCATATCCCCTATCAGTGCTCCGGGCCCCTTGGCAGTGCAGTGGCCATGCATAAGCTGGCCTCTAAACGCCTATATGAATCCGCCGACATCCGCGTACCGGCGTATATGGGAGTCAATCGGAATTCCCCTGTGGATATCGCGCAATATGTCGATCGTATCGGTCTGCCGTTGGTGGTAAAGCCGGCAAGCAGCGGTTCAAGCATCGGTATGAGTATCGTCAGAGAGGCAGGCGGCCTGGCGGATGCCCTGGAAAACGCCTTTGCGTTTGATGAGACGATACTTCTCGAGGAATATATCTCAGGTGTGGAAATCACCGGCGCCGTCCTCGGCAATGACGCGCTTGAGGCCCTTCCCATCGTTGAAATCGTTCCCCAATGCGACCACGAATATTTTGATTTTACAGCCAAATACACAGCAGGGGAGACGCGGGAAATCTGCCCCGCGCGAATCAGCGGGGCGTTTACCAACCAGGCCCGGGAGCTGGCCTGTAAAGCCCATCAGGCCCTTTTTTGCAAGGGCTGCAGCCGGACGGATATGATCCTTTGTCAGGACCGGATCTATGTGCTGGAAACCAATACGATTCCCGGAATGACATCAGAAAGCCTGCTCCCCCTGGCGGCAAAAACCCGCGGGATGACATTTGAGCAGCTTCTTGACCGCTTGATTGAGCTCGGACTTGAGCGCCGTCAAGCAGATGTTGAGAAAGGAAGGGACATATGAAGATTCTGATTGTTGGCAGCGGCGGCAGGGAACATGCGCTTGCCTGGAAAATGGCGAGAAGCCCGAAAGTCAGTAAAATTTACTGTGCGCCGGGCAATGCCGGAATTGCCGATGTGGCTGAATGCGCGGCCATCGATGCCGACGATATAGCCGCTCTGATTGAATTCGCCCGAAAAAAGGCAATCGATTTCACCGTGGTCGGCCCCGAGGCGCCCCTGTCAAACGGGATCGTGGACCGTTTTGAAAAGCAGGGGCTCAAGATTTTCGGGCCCCGGAAAAAAGCGGCGGCGCTCGAATCGAGCAAATCGTTCGCCAAACGGTTGATGCAGCGCTACAATATCCCGACGGCTGCGGGCAAAGCCTTTAGCCGGTTTGAAAGGGCGCGGGCCTACATTAACAAAATGCCGCCGCCCATAGTGGTGAAAGCCGACGGCTTGGCCGCCGGTAAAGGGGTCATGGTTTGTCAGACGCGGGAAGCGGCGATAGAAGCCATAACCCGGATGATGAAGGAAGACAGTTTTGGCGAGGCCGGACGGAAAGTTGTGATCGAGGCGTGTCTGACCGGCGAGGAGGCGTCTTTTATTGCGTTTACCGATGGCGAGCATGTTCTGCCGATGCCCCCGTCCCAGGATCATAAGGCGGTTTATGACAAAGACCAGGGCCCGAATACGGGCGGTATGGGCGCCTATTCTCCTGCTCCCCTGGTGGATGCCCTCATGCAGCAGAAGATCATGACGGAAATTATGATTCCTACAGTCCGGGCCATGGCCGCAGAGGGCCGGCCGTATAAGGGGGTGCTCTATGCGGGGTTGATGATTGAGCGTGACCAAGCCAAAGTGGTGGAGTTCAATGCAAGATTCGGCGATCCGGAAACTCAGCCCCTGATGATGCGTATCAAGTCCGATATCGTCCCGTTAATGGAGGCGGTTGTCGACGGGGGCCTTGATAAACATCAGCTTGAGGTCGACGATCGGTTCTCCGTATGCGTCATCATGGCTGCAAAAGGCTACCCGGGCGCTTATGAGAAAGGCATGCCGATTACCGGACTGGACAGTGTCCGACGAATGAAGGATGTTGAAGTGTTCCATTCCGGAACCGACAAAAAAGATGGCGGCTATGTCACCAGCGGCGGGCGTGTGCTCGGCGTGACCGCCCTTGGTGAAACGATTTATAAGGCAACTTCAAAAGCCTATGCCGCGACATCGAAACTCAATTGGAGCGCCTTGCATTACCGTTCGGATATCGGCCAAAAAGCGGTGAAGCGGCTGGAAATGCCTGCCAAAGTGGGTATTGTGATGGGTAGTCATTCCGATTACCCGGTGATGCAGGCTGCGGCGGAGATTCTGAAACGATTCGGCATTCCGTATGAAATGACCGTGGCCTCGGCCCATCGGACGCCGGGCCGGGCGATGGAGTTTGCCGCTTCCGCCGTTGACCGCGGCATGCAGGTGATTATTGCCGGGGCCGGTCATGCAGCTCATCTGGCCGGTGTACTGGCGGGCCATACCATCCTGCCGGTGATCGGGGTGCCGATCGATTCCTCCGCTTTCTCCGGCATGGACGCTTTGCTATCAACCGTTCAAATGCCGCCGGGGGTGCCGGTGGCAACCATGGCCGTCGGTAAGCCGGGGGCAAGGAATGCCGGGATTCTGGCGGTCCAGATGCTTTCCATTGCGGACCCCCCTTTGCAGCGCCAGTTGTCGGATTTCAAATCGGAAATGGCAAAAGAAATTGATCAAAAGGCGCAGACAGTCAAGTTCTAGCTCTCGTATTGTTCCGATTGATCCGCTTGATCCGGATTTGTCGATCATACGGAATGCGGCGGCCCTGATAAGGGACGGCGGACTGGTCGCCTTCCCCACGCAAAGCCTTTACGGTATCGGGGCGGATATCTATCAGCCGGATTCGGTTTCCCGGGTTTTCCATGCCAAGCGTCGGCCGAAGGACAAACCGATTTCAGTGCTGGTCGGGTCCGAATCCCGGTTGAGCGATTTGGCTTCAGATGTGCCGGAGCCGGCATATCGACTGATGAAACGGTTCTGGCCGGGCGGCCTGACCATTGTTTTTGCCGCTCATCCATCCGTACCTTCGGCACTTACCGGAAACACCGGAAAAATCGGCGTCCGATTGCCGGCGCATCCGGTGGCGGTCGCATTGCTGGATGCATTGGATCATCCGATGACGGGTACCAGTGCCAATCTGTCCGGCCATCCGGGGTGCTCCCAAATATCGGCCCTGGCTTTAGAGGTGATGTCCGAAATGGCGATTATTCTTGACGCCGGTCCCCTTATCGGAGGGGCTGGATCAACGGTGGTCGATGTCACCAAAAGACCGCCGAAGGTGTTGCGGGAAGGCGGCGTATCTTACCCCGAGATCCGGGATTGCATAAAATAATTGATGTTTTAACGCTGCGATCAGCCCATCGCTATTGACAAGACGGCCCATTTCTCATATATAATCTTCGATCGTGCCGGAGTGGTGGAATTGGTAGACGCAGTGGACTCAAAATCCACCGCCCTTTTGGGTGTGCGAGTTCGAGTCTCGCCTCCGGCACCATTGAAAAATCCGGTTTGAAACTTCGGCCATTCCCGATTTCCCCCCCCATTTTGTATATCCTATTTTTAGCGGATAGCCCATAGGCTCTTTTTTTCCGTTCATTAAAATTTGATGGCTTCGTAAAAAGCGATTTATTGCGCTGGCGCACCATTTTTGCAGAAAGTAACTCTGGAAAGCGTCCGCATTGTCATTTCGAGCGGTAGCGAGAAATCTTTAACAATCAAGATTCCTCGTCACTTTCGTTTCTCGGAATGACAGCAGCGGAAGCTTCTAAGATAATATTAAATATTGTCGAGTTCCTTGGAAGTAACCCCCCCGGGCCGAGGCCCGGGACCGAGCTTAAAAGTAACTTCTTTTATGAGCTTAACAAGGTAAGTGTATAAAGCATTGATTTTATAACCTAATACCCAATACCCAAAACCTAATACCTAACGAAGTTACTTAGAAGTCCAATATCTGTGTGGCGCTGCATTCCACGGGAATTTGCGCGCCCCCGGATTTTAACTGGGGCTTGAACTTTTTTCTTTGCCATCCCAAAATCGACTTTTTACGAGATTGTCAAAATTTGAAAGGATGAGCCAAAAAATCCTCAACTTCTATTTTCTGTAGGATAAATGGCTACAAAAAAATCAGATATTTTCCTATAGCTTTACGTTTACGTTTATGTTAAGAATAATATGAAAAGCCAAACTATTCGAAAGAATGGGGCGGAAAGTCACGGGTCTTTTTGATACGGGTGGGGGTTTAATTACCTCTTACCTATTAGGTCTTAGATAGCCGGACTGCCATTTATATGATGGGGGTTCGGCTCTTTTTATTTTCAGAAATGATAATTTTAAGGGGCCTGCGATGGGATACCGACAGAGACGATACGCCACCAGGAGTCGGGCATGGCCGGAAACAAAAGCCTATTTGGAATTTGGGCTGCCTGACGGGCATGATACGATCAAAAAATATAGATCCTCTGGTGACGTAAGGGATATAGGCGCCTGCGGCATGTTCTTAAATACTCGTGACTTCATTCCCGTAACAACCCACCTGGACATTACCATATGCTTTGATGAAAATCCCCGCACACAAAAGCTATCGATAAACGCCGGGGGTCAGGTCGTGCGCTCATGCCGCGATGGCGTTGGCATTCGTTTTACATCCATTGATTTGAATCGATTTCTGGATTGCTTGATAGAAAAAATTAACCGGACGCCGGTGAATGAAATAACCAAGGAATCTGAAGGCGTCGGGGGGGTGCCGGATAGGCGGGCAGCAGAGAGGCCAATAGAAGCCGATTTAGAGGCTTCAGAAACCGTGTTGGTGGCAGAGGACGATGAAGCCGTCAGGAAGCTCGTTTTTACCATGCTCCAGCAGCAGGGATACACCGTTCTTATGGGGGAGAACGGCAAAAAAGCGCTTGCCGCATTGGAGCACCACGAGGGTCCGCTTCATTTGCTCCTGACGGATGTGGACATGCCTGATATGAACGGCAAGGAATTGTTTGAGAAGGTGTCTTCTTCCTATCCAGATGCCAGCGTGCTTTATATGTCCGGCTGTGCCGATAATATTGTTGCCGATCAATGTTTGACTAAAAAAAAGCATGGCTTTCTTCTGAAACCTTTTTCCGTCAAAGCTTTAGCCGCCAAGATCCAAGAGGTTTTAGGCTAGAATTTTCCCGAAGGAGTGTGGACAAATGGAGAGACTATTAATTGTTATTGGCATTGCGTTGGTCTTTGTTACCCTTACGTGGCTGGGGAGAACCGTTGAAGATGAATGCGAGGATGAAACCGGCGAACATAGCAACGGATGATGGCTTCGTAAAAAGTCCAATATCTGTGTTGCGCTTCCGTCCCTCGGAATTTCACGTACAGCTAAGTGCTCTGCATTGCTCGGGATTTGCGATGCCACCTGATCTTAAATGGGGCTTGAACTTTTTACTTTGCCATCCCAAAATCGACTTTTTACGAGACTGTCAATCATGCTTTAAAACTTATGCCCATGGCGCCGATCTTCCAGCAAGCCCCTCTTTTTTCCTGCCATGAGGCAAGCTTCCGACAATTTTCTCATAAACCCGGGTGTAGTCATCCACCATGCGGTCCACAGAGAAGCGGGCTTCGACCCATTGACGGCACCGGCGCCGATCCAGATGCGTCACCCGGGGGATTTTTTCAGCCATTTCTGCTGCATTGCGCACCAGAAAGCCGGTGACGCCGTCGGCAATGATTTCCGGCATGCTGCCGCGATTGATCGCTATGACGGGGGTCCCACAGGCCATCGCCTCCACCACGGAAAGGCCAAACGGCTCGTCGAAATTGATCGGATGAAGAAGGGCAAAGGCGCCGCCCAGCACCTTATCCCGTCGATCCGGCCCCACACTTCCGATGTATTGGATTTGATCATTCAGGTAAGGCCCCACGTGCCGGTCAAAATATGGCTGGTCCTGAATTATTCCGGCAATCACTAGCTGCCTGCCGGTTCGTCGGGCGAGCTCGATGCATTCTCTAACCCCTTTTTCATGGTGGATGCGGCCGAAGAACAGCAGGTATTTTCCATGGGCTGCTTTAAAACGGAACTTTTTCAAGTCTATGCCATGATGGATGGTCGCCAGGTAATCAAGCGCGGGGCTTCTATCCGCCTCGCTAATGGCAATATAATAGGTCTTTCCGTTGTATTTTTGATATACTGGTAAGATTTTCTGCGAGGAAAATCCGTGAATTGTCGTTACCACCGGCGTTTTCGTCATGCCCGTGTAGGTCAGGGGCAAAAAATCGAAATGATTGTGGATCAAATCGAATTCGTTCCCATGCTCAAAAACCTCTGATATATGCAGGCATTCAAAGACCTTGGGCAGCAGCCCCGTTTCTTCCGCATACCCCCGGGGGCATACGCTGATCAGTTTGGCCTTGGTTTGCGAGTCGCCTGTGGCAAAAAGGCTTACATCATGGCCACGCGCTACAAGCCCCTCGGTGATCAAAGAAACTATGCTTTCCCACGGCCCATAGTGTCTTGGCGGCGTTCGCCAGGCAATGGGGGAGAGCATGGCAATCTTCATGGCGCTATCCCCATAGCCTTCTATCCTGTTGGTTATGCGTCTCAAGCCAGCCTAGCATCTCTGATATCCGTCCAGTGGCCAACGCGATGCATTTGTCCGCGCCTCCGTAGTAAAGTCGAACTTGGTCCTCTTCCGCCACCCAGCCGCAGGGAAAAACCACTTTATCGACATCCCCCGTCATCTCGTAGCTTTTTTCAGGCGCAAATATCCATTCGTCGGAGCGGGCGAGCACCCGGGTCGGGTCATTCAAATCCAGCAGTGCCAGTCCCAGCCGGTAGATGCAGCCGCCGGCCGTTGTTCGTACGCCATGGTAAAGAATCATCCAGCCTTTAGCCGTGCGGAGCGGCGGGGGAGAAAGGCCGATTTTGTCAGCATCCCACCAGCCGCCCTTACGAGCCGGTATCACAACCTGGTGATCCCCCCAATGCTTCATGTCCGGACTAAAAGAGAGCCAGATATGGGCGCCGACGCCGGCAAAAGCGGTTACCGGTCGATGGAGCATTGCCCAGCGTCCATCGAACCGGACGGGGAAAAGGGCGGCATCTTTATCTTCCGGCGGCATAATGATGCCCATACGCGCAAATTTTTCGAAATCTCTTGTGGTTGCCAGTGAAACCAGCGGTCCGGTCCTTGAGTAGGCAGTATACACAACCGCCCATAAATCGAGTTCATCCATGCGGGTAATCCTGGGATCTTCAATCCCCCAGATCTCTTCGGGGTAATCGTCTGGACAGGGCAGAAGGGTTGGTTTTGAATCGACAATCCAGTCGGTGACGCCATTAGGGCTGCGTGCCGCCGTAAGATGCGAAATGCCCCGGCGGTCTTCCACGCGCATCAACAGCAGGGTTTCGTCTCCGATTCGGGTGGCTGCCGCGTTAAAGACCGAATTGGCCGGATAGGGGACATTTTTTGTCTGGATGATTGGATTGTCGGGATGTCTTTTAAATAATTCATGGAAACACGCATCTGACATCTGGGGCTTCCCTTCCTGATATAGAGGCTGAGCTCAAAATTCCAAATCCAGGACCACGGGTTGACCGCTACGACAGCTTCTGCGGGCCAATTGATAGGCTTTATTGTATTGTTTTGCCACCAACTCCCATGAGACCACGCGCTCCAAATAGCGTTGGATATTCCCCCCCAATTCAAGGCGAAGGCGTTCATCCACCGCCAGCTTGATAACCTTCTTTTTGAGCATCTCTTTGGTAGTAAACAGCAGGCCCCCTTCGCTTTCCAATGTTTGAGCGGTCAATCCCTCCATGGGGGCGGTGGTGATATAGGGCTTGTTCAATGCAATGATGCGTGCCAGGGTGCCGGACTGGGTTTCATCTGTAGAGGGCAAAACGATAAAATCACAGACGGCCATCAGCTTATAGTAATCGTCGCCGCGCGGAACGAACTCATAATAATGCGCGATTCCTTTGTCCTCCAGTTTTCGTACATCCGTTGTCCATTCCTCATAATCCTGTCGGTGTTCGGGATCCCTCATGGTCCCTGCGGCCAGCAAATCCCATTCCTGGCCGGTGCAGGCTTTAATCTCATTGTGGATTCCCTCCCACATGGAAAGCAGGATGTCCCATCGTTTATTGGACTGAATCCAGCCGATCATGCCGACCACGTGCTCAGCCAGTCCGATCCTATCGAGCTCGAGCTGCCTTCTCAATTCAGCTATTTCATGGTCCCCCTTGCGTTTGTCCGGGCGTGCCCCGTGAGGGATTACCATCACGTTTCTCGGTGTTGACCAGCCTTTTCCCTGAAACGTCCAATCCAGCCGCCATTTCTGGTAATGGCATTTAAACAGCACGACATGGCTTCGCTGGCACAACTTATAAATGAAATCCGCCTCAAAATTCGTCAATCGGCCATGGACCGTATGCGGTTCCACGATGATCGGGAAATTGCCGATAGCCTCCAGAAGGTCCAGGAACCCATCGTTTCCATCGCCTATCCCCCGTGGATCATGATACTCATACAGTCCGTATTCATGCTCGATATGAACGGCATAGGGCTCGAGTTTTTCAATTTTTTGTGCCACCGGCTTCCACCAATCCACGCGGCGCATGTCGATAATCGGGAAGACATGATCCCCTGCCCCGTCGCTATGGCTGATAACCATGACGCTACGATCCGGATTGGCCTTTTGAATGAATTCACGCGCCTCTTCACAAAAAGTGGCGATGCCGCAAAGACGGGGTGGGTAGGAGCTGATCATGACAATCGGTTTATTGGCCATTCAACGCATCCTCCGGCTAGTTCTCGGGTTGAGCCCCTTCGATTGTTTCCATAGAAATCTGGCGGGTGCGCAGCCGATTAAGATGGAGAATGGATAAAAAACATACAAGGGTGGATTCGGCGCCCTGGTTCCGGTTAGGGCCATCCGATCCGAGCCCATCACAGCATCCACCTGTTTTGTGGTCATATAAGGCTGCGTTCAGGTCGTTCCTGCCGAGAAACCATTCAAAGCAATGATGGGCATGCTCAACCCATTTTGAATCCCCGGTGGCTTCATAGGCCTCCCGGCAAGCTTCGATCACGTCCAGGGTTTCAATGGGCTGTTGATCAAACCGCGCTTTTTTCCCGCCCCGGGGGTACCACCCGTTATTGCCCACGGGAACGAAATGCCCACTTTTATCAGTTTGAATGTCCAAAAGCCATTCCAGGCTTGAAAGGCCAGCCTCCAGCATCCCATCGTTTTTCAGATAACGGCCGGACAGGATAAGGGCCTGTGAAATTTTGCCGTTCGCATAGGTAACAATGTCTTCAATCCAGGGCCAATCCGATGTGGCATTTTGCTGATACTGCCGCATCAAACGTTCGGCCAGATCTTCCCGGATCCGGCGCACTTCGCTGTCGCCACTGAAGTGGGTCAAATAGGCCTGAATGCCCACCAATGCAAAAGCCCAGGCCCGGGGGGATGTAAAATCAAGCAGGGCGGGAAGTGCTGTTTCCAGAAGCTCTTGGGCCGCGGCCCGGATATTTTCGGATGCAGAAAGCTTCACGGTTACTCCCAATGCCCAAACCGCACGGCCATGGCTGTCCTCCGCGCCAACCGTTTCCAGCCATTGGCGCTCATAGCCCATGAAATTCCGAAATCGACCCGTTTCCTCGTTAAACGCATGGTGCAAAAAGCCGATATAGGTGCATACCAAATTTGTTACCGCCTCGGCATCAATGATGGTCTCCTGTGCCATCATAACCGCAATCATGGCCCTTGCATTGTCATCGACGCAATAGCCGTGCCACCGGTTGGGCACAATAAAAGTGGCATGCTGCAGAATGCCGACACCGTCCGTCAGCCGGATAATGTGGTCCAGCTTTGGCTGGGGCAGTCCTCGGGATGCCGCGGTCATCGATTTGGGAAGAAAAACTGGCCGTGGAAAGCTTTGCCTTTCCTGCTTGATCCCCTCGAGAACCTCGAGATATCGACGGGCTACCTCTTTCCAGATCATATTTCGACAGAAACTATAGGCCCGCTTGCGAAGCGAATGGCGTTCAAGGGGGTTTTCGAACAGATTATTGATTTGCGCCGCAAATGCATCGGCGTCTTTAAAAGGCACCAGCCGGCCGCGGTCGTCTGCCAGCATCTCTTCTGCGTACCAGTAAGGGGTCGAAATGGTCGCCTTGCCGCTTCCCATTGCGTAGGCAAGCGTACCTGAAACAATCTGTTCACGGTTGAGATAGGGCGTTACATAGATATCCGTCGCCCCTAAAAATTCAGTCAACTCTTTTAAATCGACGAAACGGTTGTGGAAAATCAGATGTTCGCCAACGCCTAAATCTCGGGCTCGCCGCTGTAATGACAAACGATAGGCCTCACCCTGTTCCCGCTTTACGTTTGGATGTGTACTGCCAAGCACGATATATACGACATCCGGGTATGCACTGACAACCGCCGGCAGCGCGTCGATCATGGTTTCGATGCCTTTGTTGGGCGATAGAAGCCCAAAGGTTAGAATGACTCTGCGGCCCTCGACGCCATACTGATCTTTATAAAAATTGGGATCGACAAAGGCGACATCCGGAATTCCGTGGTGTATGACGGCTATTTTTTCCGCTTCTATGCCGTAGACATTTTGAAGAATCTGCACCGCCCGATGGCTCATGACCACAACCCTTCCCGATAGCCGGGCGATGCTTTTTATAATCCGCATTTGTTCTCTAGTGGGCTCTTGAAGGACCGTATGCAGGGTTGTCACGACGGGTTTTTGCAAATGGCTCAAGAGCTCCAGCACGTAGCTTCCATCGTTACCGCCGAAAATTCCGAACTCGTGCTGCAGACAAACCCCTTCCACCCGGTTCATGTTTAGAAAATCCGCTGCAAGGCGGTATTCCGGAAGTATGTGCTGGTTGATTTCAAAGCGGACCTGAGGAGGATATAAATAGCCATTAGCGGTATCGTTCATTACAACCGCCCAGCATTCGCCCTTTGTGTTTTCCTCTGCTAGAGCGTTCAATAGATCCGTCGTAAAAGTTGCGATACCGCATCGACGAGGCAGATAGTTTCCGATGAGGGCAATCTTGCCGGCGTGTGGAGAATGGTTGGCTGACTCGAACATACGTTTCCAGTTGCTCCGATTTTTCTAGATAATATAATGCCGGATCTAAGATATACAAGAGGGCTGAGTGCGTTTTATCTGTTTTTTTGCAGCCGCTGCGGCGAAACAATATTTTCTTGATATTATACCCTTTGGGGGTTAAAAAAGACCTAAACCCGAATTATTCAATCTCTGAATTTAAACAATGGGTGTCAGGGGTTATCGGAACTAAACGCGAGCTTCGCCTGCGGCAACATAACAACCTTTAAGGTTTCTTAATTTGATGGCTTCGTAAAAAACGGTTTATGCCACAGCCGCGGTATTTTTGCAGGAAGGCACTCAAAAAAATTTACATATTGTCGTTTCGAGCGTTAGCGAGAAATCTTTAACTAGCGTCCATCCATAAATGAGATAATTTGTTCAAGTCTGATGATATCATAGCGCCTATGCCCCGTCCGATTTATCTTGATTATAACGGCACGACCCCGCATGATCCGGAAGCCATTGACGCCATGCGGCCGTTTTTGGAAACCGAGTTCGGCAACCCTTCCAGTTCGCATTATTATGGGATCGCCCCCCGCCGGGCGGTTGAAGCCGCCCGCGAACAGGTCGCGGGCATTTTGGCTTGCCGGCCCGACGAGATTCTATTCACCAGCGGCGGCACCGAGGCCAACAACCATGCCATCAAAAGCGTGGCAAGGTTATATAAGGAGCGGGGCCGTCATATCATCACCTCCCGGGTGGAGCACCCGGCGGTGCTGAACGTCTGCCGGTTCCTGGAATTCGAAGGCTTTGATGTCACGTACCTTCCGGTGGATGAGACCGGAAGGGTTAATGTGTTCGATCTTGAGGCGGCCATCCGGCCGGATACTATCTTGATCTCTATTATGCATGCCAACAATGAGGTGGGCACCATACAGCCGATCCGGGAGATCACCAGAATCGCCGAACAGAAAGGAATAATGGTCCATACGGATGCGGCCCAGTCCGTGGGAAAGATGGCAACAGACGTCAATGACCTCGGGGTTTCCCTTTTGAGTATGGCCGGGCACAAGGTTTATGCCCCCAAGGGCATCGGCGCCCTGTATATCCGGCGCGGTTTGGAGCTGGAACCCTTCTGCCATGGCGCCGGCCAGGAGAACGGGCGCCGGGCGGGGACGGAAAATGTGCTGGAGATCGTCGGGCTTGGAAAGGCATGCGAGGTGGCTCTGAGGCACATGGATAATGCGCCGAGGCAAATGGCCAAACTCCGGGACCGGCTTCAGGAGGGACTCACCGGTGCCATTGAAAATGTGAGGGTAAACGGGCATCCGGAGCATCGCCTGCCCAATACGTTGAGCATTTCTTTTTACGGGCTTGAAGCCAACCGCATGCTCGAGGAAATCGGGCTCGAGGTAGCCGCCTCTGCCGGTGCCGCCTGTCATTCAGATACGGTGGAAATATCGCACGTGCTCGTGGCCATGGGCCTTGAGGAGCAGTGGGGCAAGGGGACCCTGCGGTTCAGCGTCGGCCGCATGACCACTAAAGAAGAAATCGATCACGCAATGGCGGTCGTAATAAAGGCGGTGAAACGCCTCCAATAAATTATCCCCTGCCGTCAATTAAAAAGCTTTAAGTATTCACTGTAGCCTGCTTCCTTCAATTCATCTTTCGGCACAAACCGGAGCGCTGCGGAATTGATGCAGTAACGAAGGCCGGTCGGCGGCGGGCCGTCATCAAACACATGGCCCAGATGCGAATCCGCAATGCGACTGCGGACTTCCGTGCGGCTCATGAAAAGGCTCCGGTCCTGTTTTTCCACTACCGCATCCGGTTTAATCGGCCGTGAGAAGCTGGGCCAGCCGGTACCCGAGTCAAACTTGTCCGTAGATGAGAAAAGCGGCTCGCCGGAGGCCACATCTACATAGATCCCGGCTTTTTTGTTATCCCAGAACGCGTTGTCAAACGGCGGCTCGGTTTTGTCCTTTTGCGTTACCGCATACTGAAGCGGTGTGAGACTGTTTTTTAACTCTTGGTCGGATGGTTTTTGATAGGTCTCGTCCTCGCTTTTCGATAGCTTCTCGGGCTCCTTGTCCGTTCCCCAGATTTTCTCCAGGTATTGATCCCGTCCCGACCCCTTCCGGTAGAGCTTGTATCGGAAGGGATGGTTTTTGTAATAATCCTGGTGGTAGGCTTCAGCCGGATAGAACCTGTCCAAGGGCCTGATTTCGGTTACAATCGGTTTTTCGAACCGGCCGGACGCTTCCAGTTTTCGCAGCGATGCCTCCGCCAGTTTTTTCTGTTCCTGATTGTGGTAAAAAATGGCCGACCGGTACTGCGAGCCCCTGTCCACGAATGAGCCGCCCGGATCAGTGGGATCAACCTGTTGCCAGAAAACATCCAGCAATTTTTCATAGGCTATTTTTGATGGATCATATTCGATTTGAATCGCTTCCGCATGTCCGGTCCGACCCGAGCATACCGCTTCGTAGGTTGGATTTTCAGTCTCCCCGCCGGTATATCCGGAGGTTACCCGGTAGACGCCGTCAAGCTTTTCAAACGACGCCTCCATGCACCAGAAGCATCCGCCGGCAAATGTCGCAGTTTCAATGTGTTCCGATAATGTTTTATTTTGAAACGTATCCGTTCCCGCCGCATCAGTTCGGTTTCCAGTATATGCCCCCATGACCATTAACCCCTCGATAATTATGATGATATATTTTAGATACGTCATTTTTTTTCTCTTATATCTGTTTTTTTAAGTTGGTCCTTAAACATAAGGCAGTATTTCACGAGTTCAATTTATGAAGAAATTTTCGGGTCCTGTTCGTGTTATATAATTGATTGAAATAACGACATGAACTCCCTATAATAAAAATATTGGGGTTTTTGTTCGGCATCATCTCTATTTTTCTCATCATGTTTAGCAAGCCTGTTAGGACCTGTTATTGGAAATTTTATTAAGCCATCGATCAAAATCCTCTAAGAGGAAAAACGTAACCATGAAACCGGGCAACAATTCTTTTGAACAAAAGGAGGGCTGTTATGAAGGCTTTGCGATTTTCCGTAACAACGCCGCAGTTCGTGGCATTAAAGGCCTTGGGGGCGGTTAACGCAAGGACCTATTACCAGGGACCGCTGGCCACGGTAAGCTATGATGATATCCCGGAGCCCGAGCTTCCCGGCCCGGATTGGGTTAAGATTCAGACCCTGTTTTGCGGGTTCTGTGCCAGCGACCTAAACCTCATCTTTCTTCGCGACTCTCCGTCTGCCAGTCCGTTTACCTCTTTTCCATGCGTTTTGGGGCATGAACTTTCCGGAAGGATTGTTGAAACCGGTTCCTCGATAACCGGCGTCCAGAGCGGCGACCTTGTGACCGTTGCCCCCAATTTGAGCTGTGCGGCCCGGGGTATCAGCCCGCCCTGTCAGGCCTGCCGGGCGGGCCGGGTGGGCAACTGCGAGAATTTTGCCGAAGGCCGGTTTTCGCCCGGCATGTTTTCCGGCATCTGCCGGGATTTAAATGGCGGATTTGCCCCGTTTATGGTGGCCCATGAGAGCCAGGTGTTTAAACTCCATGAGGGTATGACCCCGGTGGAGGGTGCCTTGATCGAGCCGCTGGCCGTTGCCCTGCAGGCCGTTTATGATAATCGGCCGGAAGACAACGATCATGTGCTGGTTGTGGGCGGCGGTGTGATCGGCACCATGGTGGTCCAATCCATACGGGCCCTTGGCTGCAAATGCCGGGTTACGGTGTCCGAGCCGATGCCGCATGCGGCTGAAGCGGCAAGAAAAGCGGGCGCGGATGAAGTCGTCAGCGGCGACCTGTTCGACCATACCGTGCGAATTACCGGCGCCCGGCGTTATAAGCCGATGATCGGCAAGGATATACTTATGGGCGGATTTCATCGGGTGTTTGACTGTGTGGGCAACACAAAGACCTTGAATGCCGCTATGCGCTGTATGGCGGTGGGCGGCAGGTTGAGCATTGTTGGCATCGGCCATGATGTCAAGCTGGATTTAACGCCGCTGTGGCTGAAATGGCAGCAGATCCACGGGGTTTTTTCCTACGGGCAGGTTGAAATAAACGGCAGGCCGCAGCATGTTTTCCAGGCAGCGGTCGATCTTGTCAGAGACAAACGCGTCAGACTGGGTTACATGGCCACCCATACTTTTTCATTGGCAGACTATATCAAACTGATCGAAACCAACATGGAGAAGGGAAAACATAAAGCAATCAAGACAATGGTCGCCTTCTAATCGCAAGCCAATCCAAAACAAGGCTCCCGGCGAAACTCCGTAGCCATCGAACAGCTTCGCCGGCGCCCTGATTTTTTTCCTTCCGCTTTCCAAAAAAATTCCCGTTACAAACCGGATAGGTCAACCGGACCGAATCTTAGCCTTTGATTTCATTTTTGATTCATTAAAAATACATTGTTCTGTTACCATTTTGTCGGACAATTGTCAGCCACTTATCATTTCCATGTCATCAAACCGTCATAATCCTCCCGCATAAAATGACAAATTAGAATTTTGAATCTAAACGCTTCATGTGAGGCGTTTTATTAAGGGGTTTCCTGACTGTCATCAATATGATTAAGGAGGTTGGCATTGAAACAGCTATCGGTATGCGGATTAAGCATTTTACTTTTTTTAATGGGATTTCCGATATCCGCCCTATCCCAGCAATATCCAATTAATAATACAGAAAAGCATATTCTGTCCCAGGCGGAGGAGAATCAAGGGCTTTTACGCGGCACGATTACCGCGGACACTGGAGAAAATATCAGCGGAGCCATGCTTGTCGCAGGAGACACGGATATTAAAACGCAAACCGATGCGAATGGCCGGTATCAACTTGAGCTTCCCCCCGGGACCTACACCATCTCCATCGAACACCCGGATTACAGTTTTGAAACCATTAATGTGGAAATCTCACCCGGCGAAGCGGTCACGCGGGACGTCGAGCTGGCCGGTATGGGGATGTTTAAGATGGATGAGGTCAGGGTCACGGCCACCCACATGAAAGGCAGCCTCCCGGCGTTTATGCAGGAAGAGCGGGCATCGCCTGATGTGGTCGATGCATTGAGTGCCGAGCAGATGTCGCGTGCCGGGGATACCTATGTAACGGACGGATTGAAGCGGGTGACCGGTTTGACCCTGGTTGAGGATAAATATGTTTATGTCCGGGGCCTTGGGGAGCGATACTCAAGCGTCCTGTTAAACGGGGCCCGTCTTTCCAGTACGGACCCCACGCGCCGCGTACTGGAGCTTGATTTTATTCCCGGTGATATCTTGGATGGGATTATCGTTCAAAAATCCTACTCTCCGGATATTCCCGCCTCTTTTGGCGGGGGCACCATTCTTTTGAAGCCGAAGTCCTATCCCGAGGAATTTTACTGCAAACTCTCAGCAACCACCGGTTTTAGGGAGGATACGACATTTGAAGACGGCAACACCTATGACGGCGGGGATTTGGATTGGCTGGGCGTTGATGACGATACCCGGCATTATCCGAAGACAACCCCCCACAAGGCAGACTGGGGGGTGTATTCGCCGGCGGTTATTGAAGCGATGGGAGAAAATTTCGATCAAACATATGAAGTTGAAGAACATACCGTCCCGCCGGATATGGATTTTTCCGTTACTGCCGGAAACCAGTTTCGGCCCGGGGACGGGCAGAACAAATTCGGCTTTATGGCTTCGGTCAGGTATAGCCAGGAGTATCAGTTGACAGATCAGGAATGGCGAAATTTTGATGCCGATCAAGACGTCATTCATGACTATGACCTTGACTGGAGCGACAGAAGCGTCAATACAGGCGCGTTTTTGAATCTGGGGGCAAGCCTTGGGAAACACCATAAATTGAGCTCAACCACCATGCTGCTTCGCGACACGCTGGATGCAACCCGTCTCCGTGAAGGCTATTTTTCCGATTGGGATCAGGATGTAAGAGAAACCGAATTAATATGGCTGGAACGCCAGACCCTGACCCAACAGATCAGCGGTGAGCATGATTTTCCCCGGGTCGGAAATCTGGGCTTGGATTGGCAGTATACTTACAGCGAAGGGGACCGCGAGGAACCGGATCGACGGGAATACACCTATGTTTATGATGAACGGCAGGGTATATGGGAGCTGCCGATTGAGCAGGATGCAAGGAACAGCCGGACCTGGAGTGATATGGAGGATGTTACCAATGATTTTTCCGTTGACCTTGAACTGCCCACGGAATTCTTGGAAGAGACCAAGTTTAAAACCGGCTTTAAACTGGTGGATAAAGACAGGGATTTTGACATGCGCCGGTTTACCTTTCTGCCGCAAAGATTCAATGAAAATTTTGATACCGGGATCTTGGACAACCCAATGGAGGATGTCCTGTCTGATGCGCATATTAATCCGGACGAATTCGTTATCTCTGAAATTACAAGGCCGTCTGACGAATATTCGGCTGAACAAACCATAACGAGCTACTATTTGATGGCGGATACCCGCATCACGCCATCTTTCGGCCTGACCGGCGGCGTTCGCTATGAGAATTCGGACCAGGAGGTAGAATCATTTGACCAGAACGGGAATCGATTTGATGCGGAACTGGATGTAAACGATTATTTCCCGTCCATCTCCGCCACATGGTTTGTCGGCGGAAAGGATAAAACCAAAGTCCGCCTTGCCTATAGCAGCACCACCAACCGTCCGGATTTTAAAGAGCTTTCCAAGGCTGAATATACCGATCCGGTGACCGATCTATTGGTCGTCGGGAATCCGGATCTCAAGGAATCGGATATCGAGTCTTATGACCTCCGCTTTGAGCATTTCTTTTCAGCCAATGAAAATATTGCATTAAGCCTTTTTTACAAAGAGTTTGATCAGCCGATCGAACGGATTCGGAAGGCTGCCGTCATCCAAACCAGCGGTTTTATCAACTCCGATGAGGCGGATTTGTATGGCGTTGAGGTGGAGGCCCTGAAGTATCTGGACTTTGTTAAAGGCTTTGAAAACTTTTTTATTGGCGGCAATTTTTCCTGGATTGATTCAGAGGTCACCATCCCGGAAGCGGAAAAAGAGGTTTTGACCAATGAAGACCGCGAACTCCAGGGCCAGCCCGAATGGATCGTAAACGTCAATTTTGGCTATGAGAACATGAAAAAGGGCATTGTCGCCACCCTGCTCTATAACATTGCCGGGGAGGAAATCTCCGAACTGGGAACGTTCGGCCGGGATGATATCTACAAACAGCCCGTATCCCGCCTGGATTTCGTATACCGCCAGGAATTCGCCAAAAACTGGCGGATCCGGTTCGAGGCGGAGAACCTGCTGGACCCGGAAATCGAGTGGGAGCAGGACGGAAACGTCACCCGAAGCTATGAAGAGGGCCGGAAATTCGCCTTCGGCTTTGACTATATATTCAGATAAACCAAAATTCTATCGAAAATAAACATCCATTAACCAAAAAAAAGGAGAAAAAGATGCGATTGAAACGATTATTGGTACTTCTAGTGGCCATCTGTTTGATGGCATTTCCCATTATGGGGTGCGATGACGATGGCGATTGCGAACTTTCCATTAATGAGGATACAGAAAAATCAGAAAACAATGGCGACAGCGGAGATAGCGGCGGATCCGGTTCGGCCGTGGTTTCAAGCCTGAGTTTAGGCTTGGCGGGATCAATCAATGCCGGAGAAAGCACAAAGGTGTCGGCCACTGTGCTTGATCAGGACGGCGACGCGATACAAAACGTAAACGTCGGTTTTTCTTTTACGCCGAACAACAGCGGGGCGACTCTGTCTGCGCCGAGCGATGTGACAGATGCCGATGGCCGGGCGAGTGTTACCTACACGGCCGGAAGTTCAACCGGCATAGTGGATACGATCCGGGTATCCGCGGGCTCGCTTGCCAAGACGGCCCAAATCAGTGTCCAGGAAGAAAACCAGGGGCCTTCTTCCCCCCAGGAACTGTTAACCGGCGGCGCAGATGAAATCAAAGGGGCCGGTTTTTTTGATTCAGTTTCCTATATCGGCGCGTTTGATCCGAATGCGGCGTCGACGTGGGCGGACGGCTGGACGATCCAGCACGGCGAGACCAGCGCAGAGGCTGAATCAAGGATCTGGGATGCCGGCCGGGTTGATACGTCCCCCGCAACGCCGGTTACGAACGTGGGTGGTCTTTCGGCAACTGACAACGGTGACGGCACGGTGACCATTCCCGGCGGGACCATGACCGAGGATGCCACCCTGACCAATGACCGGGTGTGGCAGCTTGAGGGTTCCGTGTTCGTGGGGGACAAGGAAAATCCGCCGGCATCCGGCGAGGAGGGGATCACCCTGACCATTGAGGCCGGGACCAAGATCGTGGGGCTGACCAATACGCCGAGCGGTGTTATTCCTCGACTGGCCATTTCCCGGGGCCATAAAATTGTGGCCGAGGGAACCGCGGATGCCCCGATTCTGATGACCAGCGATACGGCGGTAGGTACGGGTGAATGGGGAGGTCTGGCCATCAGCGGCCTGGCCCCGTTAAACGAGCCCGGCGGCACGGAACTGGGCGAGGGCGACACCGGCGTCTACGGCGGCAACGATCCGGAAGACAACAGCGGCGTGCTTCAGTATGTAATCGTGGCGCATGCGGGCTACAAATTTACGGAAGAGGATGAGTTAAACGGCATTGCCTTTCAGGCCGTGGGCAGCGGAACGACCGTAGACCATATCCAGGTGCACCGGAATGCGGACGACGGGGTTGAGTTCTACGGCGGCACCGTAAACGCCAGGTATATTTACCTGACGGAAAACGGGGATGACAGTCTGGACTGGACCTCGGGCTGGCAGGGCAAGGTTCAGTTCGTCTCGATTCATAAGAATGCCTCCTCAGGCGACCAGGGCATTGAGGCCGACAACCTGAAGGCGGACAAGAACGCCACGCCGCGCTCGCATCCGGTGCTGGCCAACATGACCATCCGGGGCTATCCGGACAATGGCAAGGGCATGTTGCTTCGCCGGGGCACCGCGGCCAACTTCTATAATATCATTGTCACCGGCTTCGGCGAAGGCCAGATTGATTTCGATGACCTGGCCACCTTTGAAAACGCCGGCACGCCGTCCGCCCTGACCGGAGAACTGACCATGGTAAGCTCCCTGATCTACGGCGACAAACTGTTTGAAGATATGGAGGAGCCGGAAGAGCCCTGGTCTGTTCAGGATTGGTATAACGCCCAGAACAATATCAACCCCCAGGACCCGGTGCTGAATTTTGACGGCTCTCTCAGCGCCGCGTCCCCGGCTGGTTTAAAAACAGGCGGCACCACTGAAATTGGAGAAGAAGGGGGCTCGGCATTTTTCCAGACGGTTTCCTATATCGGCGCGTTTGATCCGAATGCGGCAACGACGTGGGCGGACGGCTGGACGATCCAACACGGCGAGACCAGCGCGGAGGCTGAATCAAGGATCTGGGATGCAAGCCGGGTGGATACGTCCCCCGCAACGCAGATTACAAGCGTCGGGGGGCTTTCGGCAACTGATAACGGTGACGGCACGGTGACCATTCCCGGCGGGACCATGACCGAGGATGCCACCCTGACCAATGACCGGGTGTGGCAGCTTGAGGGTTCCGTGTTCGTGGGGGACAAGGAAAATCCGCCGGCAGCCGGCGAGGAGGGGATCACTCTGAGCATTGAGGCCGGGACCAAGATCGTGGGGCTGACCAATACGCCGAGCGGTGTTATTCCCCGGCTGGCCATTTCCCGGGGCAATAAAATCGTGGCCGAGGGAACCGCGGATGCCCCGATTCTGATGACCAGCGATACGGCGGTAGGTACCGGTGAATGGGGCGGTCTGGCCATCAGCGGCCTGGCCCCGTTAAACGAGCCCGGCGGCACGGAACTGGGCGAAGGCGACACCGGTGTCTACGGCGGCAACGATCCGGAGGATAACAGCGGTGTACTTCAGTATGTAATCGTGGCGCATGCGGGCTACAAGTTTACGGAAGAGGATGAGTTAAACGGCATTGCCTTTCAGGCCGTGGGCAGCGGAACGACCGTCGACCATATCCAGGTGCACCGGAATGCGGACGACGGGGTTGAGTTCTACGGCGGCACAGTAAACGCCAGGTATATTTACCTGACGGAAAACGGGGATGACAGTCTGGACTGGACCTCGGGCTGGCAGGGCAAGGTTCAGTTCGTCTCGATTCACAAGAATGCCTCCTCAGGCGATCAGGGCATTGAGGCCGACAACCTGAAGGCGGACAAGAACGCCACGCCGCGTTCGCATCCGGTGCTGGCCAACATGACCATCCGGGGCTATCCGGACAATGGCAAGGGCATGCTGCTTCGCCGGGGCACCGCGGCCAACTTCTATAATATCATTGTCACCGGCTTCGGCGAAGGCCAGATTGATTTCGATGACCTGGCCACCTTTGAAAACGCCGGCACGCCGTCCGCCCTGACCGGAGAACTGACCATGGTAAGCTCCCTGATCTACGGCGACAAACTGTTTGAAGATATGGAGGAGCCGGAAGAGCCCTGGTCTGTTCAGGATTGGTATAACGCCCAGAACAATATCAACCCCCAGGACCCGGTGCTGAATGAGGATGGGACGCTAACCAAATAACCCGAAAAAATAGTTAATTGCCATAGATAGAAACGGGGATCGGCGTTTTTTGCAGCGTCGATCCCTGTTTTTATGCGATAGACGGTCCTATCGCCGTCCCGGCATTAAACGTTATTTTTTTCAATTGCTTATATTCAGTCACAGAATCTTAATAAAAGTATCATAGAGATGTCATGAAACTGTCATACTTCTGGCTATATTTTATGCAACTTTTAGACTGAAGCATTTACAGGAACCCGAAACAAAATCAAGGGAATGGCTAAAGAATATGTGGAAGACACTTTTATCATCAACCGTCGCCGTAATCCTGGGGATCAGCATCGGTATCGGTGCGGCCGCCGCCCAGGACATATCAACATCAACGGTCCAGAAAAAAACCAAACAGGCGATCGAATCGGAGATCGAGGCTCAGAAACAGGCCGATGAATGGAGCCAGGAGAAAGAGCAGCTCATCAGCGAAATCCGGCAGAATAAAACCCAGCTGGACTGGGCGAAATATCAGAGTGAGAAATACACCGCCTATATTGAGCGGG
>JAGXLR010000264.1 GCA_018334555.1 Desulfobacterales bacterium | reverse complement strand
GGGAGACATAATTGACATCCGCGGTTCCCTGCAACAGCTCTTTGGTCTTAACCATGTTCCCCTTCTCTGCCGCTGTTATTAGGGCATCTTTTTGCATACCCAGCATCGCACACGCCGGCAGATAGACAAGCAGCGCACCAAAAATAAAAATTTTAATTTTAGACACTTAGACCTCCTTTAGCCTTATATCCTATCCCCATTTGATCCCTTTAAAAATGACATCTTCCCGGATATTGGCCCTGTTTTGGGCCACCACCGCGAACATGCCCGCCAACACTTCATCCGTTAAATAATGGGGTTCCACACCGATATCAATCAGCCCCTGGTATGTCGGATTATAATAGTGGTCCTCCGCCTCTTTTCGCGGATTCTCGAGATGATCCACCCGGACATCGTAGCCCCGCTTTCGGCCCACTTTCTGAACCCACCTGGCCAGTTCATTGGCACTGAAGGTCTCCATGATCTGGTTGAAAATTCGCAGCTCGCCCTTTTCCGCCGGCGTTTCAGCCGCCTTGTAAACACACTGCAGCGTATCTTTGATATTTAGATACCCGCGGGTCTGGCCGCCCTTGCCATACACGGTCAACGGATAGCCGATCACGGCCTGAACCACAAACCGATTGAGAATGGTACCAAACACCTCATCATAGTTAAAAATGGTCTGCAGCCGGTCATCGATTTCAGCCTCCTCAGTTTCAAGGCCGTATACCGGCCCCTGCATCAAATCCGTCACCCGCAGATCCCACATCCTTACCCCAAACCACAAAAGATCCGTATCCATAATCTTTGTGGTATGGTAAAGCGAGCTCGCCTGCCTGGGGAAAAGAAACCGATGGCTCCTGCCCTTGTGATTGATATCGATCCACCCCTCCTCGATATCTATATTGGGCGTGCCATACTCCCCCATGGTCCCCACCTTGATGATGTGCATCTCCCGGTCGAAATCCCTTGCCGCAAACATCAGGTTGTTGGTTGTGAGCAGGTTATTCTGGACGGTGATGTTGGCATACCTGTAGTTGATCAGGGAGTACGGCGCAGACGGCTGCTCGGCATAATGAATCACGGTTTCGGGAAGCCCCGTAAAAGCCTCATCAATCGCCCATGCATATGCCACCCGGCCTGAAAAAAGCGAGCGCATAATTTCAGGATCCGTCAAATCGCCGATCACCACTTTGATCTCGCGGCCCGTATGCCGGTGCCAGATTTTCGCCCGTTCCACAAGCGTCGGCACCGAATACAGCATGCCGACATCGAGTTCCGTACAGGCATTGCGGCGGAAATAGTTGTCAACCACCGTAACCTCGTAGCCGCGCTGCGAAAAATACATGGCCGTCGGCCACCCCAGATACCCATCACCACCAAGAATTAATACATGCATACCTTCATCCTCTAATTTATACCCTACGCCCTACACCCTATACCCTAAACCATGAACCGTGAACTCATGGAAAATACCTTTCCGCCGGATTTTCGGGCGTCAGATAGCCCCCCTCCAGCAACCGGTTGGAGGCCAGAAAAGCCCTCAACGCCTCCTTGGCCATCGGTGCCTCATTCCCGGAATTATAGGGATTGGTCACGCTCTGAGAGACAATATCCGGATAGCTGTAGTCGATTTCCCGATAAATCGATCGAAACGCCGGAACCACCGCAAAATAGTCCTTTAATTCAATGGCCCGCCGGGTCTCCTCAGTATTCATCAACTCCTCGTACATTTTTTCCCCTGGCTTGGTGCCGATGACCTCAACGGGGATATCATCCGGCTGGTACCCGAAAGTCGGCGCCAATGCTTCAATCATGATCTCCGCCAGATCCTTTATCCGGATAACCGGCATTTTTGTAATAAACACCTCGCCGCCCCGGGCGTAACTGGCCGAATCAATAACGAGCTGGACCGCCTGGGGGATACTCATAATAAAACGGGTCATCTCCGGATCGGTCAGCGTCACCGGCCCGCCCCGCTTGATCTGCTCCCGGAAAACCGGCACCACCGATCCCCTGGAGCCCATTACATTGCCGAACCGCGTGGATGCGTATATGTTGCCGCCTTTACTGTAGTTGGCATTGGCGGCGGTGACAATCCGCTCACCCATCAACTTGGAGGTTCCCATCACATTGGTGGGGTTAACCGCCTTGTCCGAACTGGTAAAAATAAATCGTTCGACCCGATGCTCTGCTGCGGCGGTGATCAGGTTGTTCACCCCCACGATATTGGTCTGCACGGCCTCAAACGGCGATCGCTCGCATAGAAAGACATGCTTGAACGCCGCGGAATGAAACACCACCTCGATCCCCTTAAGACACCGGTGGATCTTGTCTGAATCCCGGATGTCCGCCAGGTAAAACCGGGTATTCCCATACCCGGCAAACCGCTGTTCCAGAAAAAACAGCTCGCTTTCATTGTTGTCAATGCCCACCAACTCGCCGACCTGATAATCCTCCAGCAGCTGCCGGATCAACTCCCGGCCAATGGTGCCGCAGGCGCCGGTCACAAAAACGCGTTTGCCCCTTACATGCTTATCCATCTATCCCGAAATCTCCCATTTAGGCATATC
>JAGXLR010000142.1 GCA_018334555.1 Desulfobacterales bacterium | reverse complement strand
CGCAGGGCTACTATCGGGCTTACTACCCGTTGGCGAAATTGCTTCTGGACCGATAGGTGGAACTGAATGGCTTGCGCTAACAAATCGCTGTTGTCGGACAATTTTTACACCGCTGCGCGGCTCCAAAATTGCCGCAAAGCTCTGGGTTGGCTTCCAAAATATTGACATTAAAACATTTTGACGTTATGATGTTAAAAAACAATTTGGAGGTGAAAATATGGGGACACTGTCAAAACGCTCAACAATCTATCTAGATCCGGTATTACATAAAGCGTTACGCCTCAAAGCTATTGAAACATCACGGTCAATGTCTGAAATAATTAATGAAGCTTTGAAAGAAGCATTTGCCGAGGATGCTGAAGATCTTGCCGCATTTGACGAAAGGGCTGATGAGCCATTGATCAGTTATGAACAAATGATCAAGAGGCTTAAAAAAAATGGCCGCATATAAAATATTTTTTAAAAATTCGGTTTGGAAGGATTTTAAGCAGATACCGAATAAAGATTTAACAAAAATACTCGCCTGTATTGAATCTCTCAGCGATAATCCTCGTCAGCCTGGGTGTAAAAAACTTAGCGGTCAGGAAAAATATCGTCAGCGATATGGCAATTATAGGATACTATATTCTATTCAAAATGACGAACTTACTATTTGGATTGTGAAAGTCGGTCACCATAAAAGTGTGTATAGCTGAAGCGAACGATGAAATAGGTATGGTGTCCCCCGATTTATGAATGCCATTAGCCCTATCAAACTTGAACGCATCAAACTCTTTTTGGCACTTTCCCGCACGCCGCACGGCCTGCTTGACATGGCGACCCCGGCGTTCGCCGTCCTGATTTACCTTCAAGGATTTCCCTCCTCGCGGATTATCCTGATCGGCCTTTTGACCGCGTTTGCCGGATACACGGCCGTATACGCATTTAACGATATCATCGACTACCGCTCGGACCGGAAACGCTTCGGCCAGACCCAGCAGGAGACCGTCGGCTACCTGGACTCGATAATGGCAAGGCATCCCATGGCCCAGGGACTGCTATCGTTTAAGGAAGGCATCGTCTGGGCGATGGGCTGGTCAGCTGTCGCACTCGTGGGCGCCTACCTGTTGAACCCGGTTTGTGTTTTGATTTTTCTGGCCGGTGCGGGCCTGGAAACGGTTTACTGCCTGCTCTGGCGGGTCAGCCCCTTACGCGCCATTGTCAGCGGTTTTGTCAAAAACATGGGGGCGTTGGCGGCGATCTTTGCCGTTGATCCGCATCCTGACCCGGTTTTTATGATTGTGCTGTTTCTGTTCCTGTTTTTCTGGGAAATCGGGGGTCAGAACATTCCGGCGGACTGGACCGATATTGAAGAGGACCGACGGTTTAAGGCCAAAACCATCCCCGTGCGGCTGGGCGAGGAGAAATCGGCCGCCTTGGCGCTCGGCTGCATAATAATCGCTGTTTTCCTGGGCATGACCATTTTTTTGCTGAGCTATCCGAATTTTAAATATATTGCGGCCGGGCCGCTGGTGCTTCTGATCGGTTTTCTTTTGCTGCTCCAGCCAGCGTTCAAACTTTATCAGACAAAGCAGCGGGAAACCGCCATGGCGCTTTTCAACAAGGCCAGCTACTTCCCCTTTTGCATGCTTTGCACGACGCTGATATTTATTTTTTAGGATAAAATGGGTTTCTGGCCCACATGAACGGCGGCAATGCCGTTGGTCAGGCGTTTGTAGGAGACCGATACAAAGCCGATGGATTCAAGGATTTCTTTAAGCTCAAGAGCGGTGGCAAACATCCGGATGGTCTCTGAAAGACAGCTGTAGGACTGGCTGGAGCCGGCCAGAAGGCTGCCCAAAAGCGGCATGACATGGAAGGAATACCAGTCGTACAAAGATCGAAACAGCGGGTTCACCGGTTTTGAGAACTCCAGGCACATGATTTTGCCGCCCGGCTTTAACACCCGGTGCATTTCGATAAAGCCTTTTTTCAGGTGGGTCAGATTCCGTATGCCGAATCCCACCATGGCGGCGTCAAACCGGTTATCCGGTAACGATATGCGTTCCGCATCCCCCTGAACATAATGCAGGCGATGAGGGTAAGCCTTGTTCACCTCCCGGCTTCGGCCCGCTTCCATCATGGCCCGGTTCATGTCATAGACGAAAACATTGCCGGCGGCGCCGATGCGCCTTGCGGCAAATACCGCCAGATCCCCGGTGCCGCCGCATACATCAAGCACCTGGTGGCCGGGCTTTAGATCCATCATGCGCACCGCAGTCCGCTTCCATGCGTAATGGATGCCGAAGCTTAAAAAGGTGTTCATGAAGTCATATTTGGGCGCCACACGGTTGAAATGCACCCGCACGGCTTTTTCCTTTTCCTCGCGGCGCATTTGTCTAAAACCAAAATGGGCGGTGCCTGAGGCCTCAACATATTCATCAAACATTTTCTCCCGGCTGTCCCGGTCAAACCACCGGGGAATATGGAATAATTTCATTTACCCCCTGATCCTTTTCTTCCTTTTAAGATTAAGGCGGTTTTAAGTTGTGTCAGGAACTATTCGGTTTTTTCAGATGCATCATGTAATTCATCGGGGCGAACCGCGTGAAGCAGGCCCGGCCCAAGAAGGGCAAGTACAGAAACCCCGTACAGTCATGTATTGCCAGGCCGGTTTCACCGGCCCATTCCGCCATCTCCCGGGGGCGGATAAATTTCCGGTAGTGATGGGTACCCTTTTCAACAATACGCAGAACATATTCGGCCACAAAAATCACCATCAGCTTGGCCAGCCAGGTCCGGTTGATGGTGGATAAAAAAATACTGCCATTCGGCTTTACCAGGCGCTCGCAGGCCCCAAGAATCGAGCGCGGATCAGGGACGTGCTCCAGAAGCTCCATACAGGTAATAACGTCAAACCGACCCGGAGACTCGGCGGCGATTGATTCCACCGTCGCCTGACGGTACTCGATGGAAAGCCCCGAAACCTCACGGTGCGCCCGGGCGGCTGAAAGGGCTGAATCGGCCAGATCGATCCCGATCACCCGGCCGCCGGATTTTGCCAGCGCCTCGGAAAGGATGCCGCCGCCGCAGCCGACATCCAGTATTTCCCTGCCGTCCAGCCTGGTGCGCGCGTTAATATAGTCGAGGCGCAGCGGATTGATATCATGAAGCGCTTTAAGGCTTCCTTTTCGCTGCCACCAGTCCTCGGCATGATGCTCAAAATAATGGATTTCCCGGTTATCGATATTGGGTTGAGCGGGGGGCATCAGGAGATATCCATCCCCGCCGCTTCAAAAAGGGGACGAATATAGGCAAGAGAGGCGCGGCCGGCGGCTTCCGGACCGTTGGCATAGGGGTAAAGCTCAAGGGTGATATCGCCGGCATAACCAAGCCTTTTCATGGTTTGAAACACTTCCGCCAAATCAATGGCCCCGTCCCCGGGAATCAGGTGATGATGTATCCGGCTTTGCCCGATATCCTCCAGATGGACATGGCCGAGCCATTCGAATAGGTCCTCCATGGCATGAGCCGGGTTTTCCCCGGCACAAAAGAAATGGCCGATGTCAAAATTAATGCCCACCTGCGGTGAGTGGACGGCCTTTATAAACTCTTTGAATTCAGCGGTTCGTTCGATCAACAGATCCGGCTCCGGCTCCACCAGAAGTTTTACGTCAAGCTCTTCAGCCAATGGAATCACTGTCTCCAGCCCCTGATGAAAAAGGGCCATGGCTTCTTTTCGCGTCCCCCCGGCCAGGGGGCCGCCCGGGGGAATCGAAATATTCCTGCACCCCAGAGTTTTGGCAATTTCTAAACATTGCCGGGTATGTTTAATACGTACCCGGCGACGGTCCGCTTCGGGTTCGATCCAGGAGGGCAGATAGGTGTCGCCTACGGCAAAAAGGGTGAAACTGTTCAGGTTAGTGACCTTAAGATGATGGGCGTTAAGCATATTTTTAACTTCCGCGATGGATGCCTGATCGTAATCCGGCGGATACAGGTGCGGCCGGTCACACATGATCTCAACCCCGGCAAAACCCAGGGCGTCTATCCGCTCAAGGGATTCTGAAAGCCCATACTGGGTAAATGCATTGGTGCTGTATCCGAATACCATTTAGGATTCCTTGGTCAACTGACTGTTACAATGTTTTTCAAATTCTTCAAGCGCCGCCAGTTGATCCTGAAAGCTTACAGCAGCACCACCGAGCGCCTTCTTAAAATAAAATGCCAGCTCCGGGACAAGCCCGGCGCACCCGGCCCTTTTTGCCGCGGCCATCCATCGGACCAGGTCCAGAACCAACGGGGCTGCCAGTATGGAGTCCCTGCCCTGGAGGTTTAACCGGAGGCTCATGGGCAGGGCGAAAATACCTTCAAAATCGACTACATCCCAGGCCTCCTTGGCATCCCCGCGGGGCGGATAATAGTCAATGTGCACCTTGTGGGCGGATTTACCGTAATGCTTCATGCCCGGTGCATAGCCCAGCACATCCTCCAGAACATCGGTCTTGTTCTCAAGCTTGCACGCGGCGTGTGCCGGGTCCATCAAATTTTCGCCGTCCGCATTGCCCAGGATGTTTAAGCTGTACCAGCCGTTGACGAACAGCGCCCGGGCCCGCAGCGCAGCGGCCAGCACGACTTTAAAATAGGTCTGGCCGGTTTTGCCGTCCCGGCCAGCAATGGGAACGCCGCATGCTTTCGCCCTATCCACAACCGCCGGGATCTCGACCGCATTGGGGCTGAAATTCACCACCGGCACCCCGGCCTCAACAGCGGCCAGTACATAGGCGATATCCGGGAGGACGGATTCCCCAGCCCCATCGCAGATCGCATCAACGGTGGGAAACCGGGCCAAATCGTGACTGGCGCCGGCAGGCAGAAGGTTGACCAGAACCGGGGCAAAACCGGGAAAAGCCGATGTAAATTCATCTATATCCGTTCTTAAACGATCAACCTTTGTCTTCAATGCGTCGCTGGATCTCGGCGCCTCTTTAACGGGTATCCGGTCAAGAGCACCCACGTAAGGCGACCATAACCCCTTCTCCAGCACGCCTTGATTTGAGAGCGCGTCCTTAAATGAAATATCCGCTGTATCCCACCCGGCCAACTTGAATGCGGCCGGACGGCCCATGTATGAAAGCTTTTGGGCCGTCATCAGATAAGGCAGAATCAGGTCCGGATTATCCCCTATCGCACAAACGGCCGCGGCAAGGGTCGAGCCAATGGCCCCCTTTACACCGGCCGCCAGCATCAGTACGCCGTTATCCAGAGCATCTGTCATAAAATTCCCATTTCCATCGCCCTGTTCGTTAGCGGTAAATATCGCCATTCAACGCGTGCCCGCCGGAACCACCCCATGTCGCCCGTAAAATAAAAATATTACTATTATACATAAATGAAAAAATCAAATGCCGGCGGATGCTTCAAATTAGAAATGCTTGTCCTTAGCTGTTTTCGCTTTCAATCTGAATCAACGGCATCAAAGGTGAGCCCTGCATTGGCGGTCAGGCGCTGGATGAGGGTTTCGCCCATAGCGGTGGCGGGCGTCCAGAATCCGCCCTTCAAATCCTGCCTTGAAATGTCCTTGAACAGGCATACCGCGCTTTCACCCAGCATCTTGCGCGTGGAACCATAGCCGGGGTCCTGGTCGCCGGTCACATTGACGTCCAGACGATGCCCCGCCTCGTCCTTTCCGATCAACAGCATTTTATAGAACCCTTTTTCCTGCTTTTCAGGTGACGGGCCTTCACCGGGTTTTGGCAGGATCGTTTTTTTCATGATGGCCCGGCTCGGGGCAAAGGCGCTGCCTATTAAAAACGCCCCCAATGCGCCGGCAAACGATGCCGCCCGGAAGCGGCCCTTAATCCCGTCACCCATCATCATGGCCTCATCATATAAAAAATCCCTGCCCCAGGCATGGTTCATCAAGGCGTTTGATCGATGCACGACCCGCGTATTCACGGCCGCCATCACAAAAGGGGCCAGCCAGCTCTGAGCATCCGGATCGTATTCAAATGTGGAGACGTTGGGCTGCCGGACGCCTGTCCGCATCCCCTCAGGGGCCAATGCATAGGGATTTTTGGCTATTTTCAGCACATCCGGGTCCCGGCGGGCCTCTTCGATAAAATTCAGGATGCTTGCAACGGTTCCACCGCTGGCGCCGCCGCGCATGATCTTAACCCGCAGCTTCACCCGGTCCATCGGACCGCCGAAACGCCGCTTTGCCTCATTTTGGAGGAATAAAACCCCTAAATCCGATGGAATGGAATCAAACCCGCAGGCATGGACAAGGCGGGCACCGGATTTCTTCGCTTCTTCCTGATGCGCCTTGATCATCCGATGCATCCATTGGGCCTCCCCCGCCAGATCACAATAGTCGGTTCCATTGGCCGCACATGCGGCTACGAGGTTATCGCCGAACTTGGCATACGGCCCAACGGTGGAAACAACCAGCCTGGCCTTTTTTGCCATCTCCTCGAGAAACGGCCTGTCAAA
The DNA here is from genome assembly GCA_018334555.1 of Desulfobacterales bacterium. GTDB lineage: Bacteria > Desulfobacterota > Desulfobacteria > Desulfobacterales > Desulfosalsimonadaceae > M55B175. The sequence goes on along the minus strand of JAGXLR010000142.1, from coordinate 1,421 downwards.
CGCATCGCCGACGATCAGCGGCAGACGATCATTACCGTCTAGATCTTCATGCACGGCCTCCAATTCGGAGCGGCTGTTGCCGCCCAGGGCAAAACTGATCTCGCCGGTCTTTCCGTATCGCGGCCACAGGTATCCGGCCAGCAGACGACCGATGAATCCGGTGGCGCCCCATAAAATAATATCCACCTCAGGTATCCGAGCATTATTGTCCGGGCCCATCATTCGATCCTTCCATAATAAATCGGGGCTATTTGATTTTAGCCAAAAAGCTGGTTTAAGATTAAATATAGGGATGAAATAGGCGGGTTGCAAAAACACAAAAGCCAAAAATGCCGCGGCTGCGGAATAAACCGCTTTTTACGAAGTCATTCCTAAAGCAAGCATCAGGCGTACTGCATAAGCCAGCAACAAACAGGCGCCAAGGCCGCCGCACCAGGCGGCCGCAAACCACAGCCATTGGCGCTGTTTTTCAGTAAGCGCCTTCATGGCCGCTTTCCCGGCCGACCTTGCCGCGGAAAATATAGTAGACATAGCCCATATACCCCAAAATCACCGGCAGAAGAACAGCCGTGCCGGCCAGCATCAGCGACTGGGATGAAGGTGCGGCTGCCGCCTCACGGAAAGTAATTTCAAATGGCACAACATAGGGCCACATGCTGATGGCAATACCCAGATAGCCGGTTAAAAACAGCCCAAAGCTCAGGAAAAACGGACGGTATTCCCGGCCGGCATGGAGATCACGCCAAATAGAAATCAAAAAAACAAGGCTGATCATCGGTATGGGCAGAAGGAAAAAAAAGTTGGGCAGGCTGAACCAAAGCTCCCGGATGTCGGCATTCATGATCGGCATACTGACGCTGACGATGGCCAGAAATAAGGCCTGGTAGCAGAGCGCATAGGATGCGCTCTGCCGGGCCCATTGCTGGGTCTGGCCGTCGGTTTTCATGACCACCCAGGTAGCCCCCAACAGCGCATAGCCGAAAATGACCGCTACGCCGGTCATCAGGCTGTAGGCGTTCAACCAATCGAACGAGCCGCCGGCATAGCTGCGGCCGGAGACCTCAATCCCCTGGACAAAGGCGCCGACAATAATCCCCTGCATCAAGGCCGCCAAAAGTGAACCGAAATGAAAGGAATAGTCCCATACCTGTCTGAACCTTCCGGCCTTGAAGCGAAATTCAAATGCGATCCCCCGAAAAATAAGCCCCAACAGCATCAGAATCACCGGAATATAGAAGGCGGGCATAATAACCGCGTATGCCAGGGGAAAAGCCGCCAGCAAGCCACCGCCGCCCAAAACCAGCCATGTCTCGTTGCCGTCCCAGAACGGGGCGATGGAGCGCATCATGCTGTCCCGGGACGGATCCGTCGGCGCGAAGGGGAATAGAATCCCCACGCCGAGGTCAAAGCCGTCAAGCAAA
>JAGXLR010000014.1 GCA_018334555.1 Desulfobacterales bacterium | reverse complement strand
TTTGCCATCCTAAAATCGACTTTTTACGAGAATGTCAAATTTGACACTCTCGTAAAAAGCGGTTTATTCCGCCGCGGCGGCATTTTTGCAGAAAGTAACTCTAAAAAACATCCGCATTGTCATTTCGGGCGACAGCGAGAAATCTTTAGCAATCAAGATTTTTCGTCACTTTCGCTCCTCGGAATGACAGCAGCGAAAGCATCTAAAATAATAGTAAATATTGTCGAGTTCCTTGGAAGTACCCCCCCGGGCCGCGGCCCGGGACCGAGCCTAGGAGTAACTTTTACTGTATGGTTGAAGGCACTGAGACGATTCATCCAATTTTGTCATTTCGAGCGACAGCGAGAAATCTTGAACAAACAAGATTCCTCGTCGCTTTTGCTCCTCGGAATGACAGAGAGTTAAGCTTCTGGAATAATAATATATATTTTCAAGTTACTTAGAAGTCCAATATCTTTTGTTGCGCTGCCTCCCTCGGAATTTCACGTACAGCTAAGTACGCTGCATTCCTCGGGATTTTGCGCGCCCCGAATCTTAAACGGGGCTTGAACTTTTTACTTTGCCATCCTAAAATTATTTTTTTACGAGATTGTCAAAATTAAATCTTCAAAAAATTGAAACGCTCAATTTAGGTTAAACAAAGGCTGATGCCATGATTCGATTTGATGATCTGTTTCATGCGAGTAATTTTGACCAGGCCGTCAAAAACCTGGCCGCTGATTTCAGAGAGGCACACGGACTGCCAAAAATTCACCAGCTCGGGCTGGTGGTAAAGGACGTTGAAGCGGCGGCCGGGCAACTTGAGGCGCAAGGGGTGGGACCGTTTTTTATTGCTGCCGGCGCGCCGGTGCTATGGGTGGAGCGCGGCGCGCAGAAAGAGGTAAAAGGCAAAATGGGGCTTGCCTATTACCAAGGATATGAGCTGGAGCTTTTAGAGCCCCTGGCGGGCTCTGATTTTTACACCCAATACTTGGATCCGGAGGGTGGCATTGTGATCCAGCACCTGGGGTTTCTGGTGGATAACGTGGACAAATGGGCGGATCAGCTCGCAGACCAGTCCGAAACCGACCTCTATGTGCGGGGTCGCCTCAAGGCATTCCCGTCCAAAACCGACTTTGCCTATATGGAGCCGTTAAAAAAAAGCGGCCTGATCATGGAATTTATTTGCTGGCGCGTGCTGGGTCTGAATCTCGGCCCCCCAAAATTTATTTTTAAAACCGTGGGGCGGCTTGAAAAAATGACCGGCAAGCGAAGCATTTCACTATAGATGAATCAACTAATCCGGCACGCTCAGCAGATCAATCAATTCATTTCTTGAATTTGATCTTTTTCCGGTATTTGCCGCCGAATTTATCCCAAAGCCAATCCGGCTTTTTGACAGTAGCGAAAAAGCCTTTTTCCGGAAAATAGACGGCATCCTGGTACCAAAATTTGCTTAGTTTCCTGCGCTCGATCATCTCGGTACCACCGTCCGGCAATGTTAGCTGAAAATAAAGGTGATAATGAGGTTGTGTTCGGCATCTGCAGTTACCCTGGCAATGGATGTAAGCGCCCCGGGGTATATCCGAAAATCATCCTGGTTCTCCAGATGCCAGCCAAGCTTGGAAATGATCCGCCGGGCCCGGTCCCGGGGCAGGGTCAGCTCGAACATTGGCTGATTCTTGTGCAGACAGTAAATGGCGATGGCGCCGTCTTTCTCATCTTTTTCCGCCTTTAGCATCACCCCGCCATCGCCGCTGCCCCGGAAACAATGATAGGCAAACCGATACCAAAAGCCCGATTCAAAGGCCTGCCGGCGGCTCTGAAGCCCTTTTTCCGCCATCACCCGTTCAGAAGCGAATTCATCATTGAAGCCCGTCATTAAAAATGTTATGTAATTTGAGTATATTCTGCTATTCTGGAAACTGACACCGCCATTCCAAAATATAGGGCGAGATCATGATTTATTTTAAAGAGCTACTTGACGCGAAGGATTTCAACCAGGCGGTTGAAAATCTGGCCAGCGGGTTCAGGCAAGCCCACGGATTACCGAAGATCCACCAGGTGGGGCTGCTAGTAAAAGATGTCGAAACGGCCTCTCAACAGCTTGAGGCCAAAGGGGTCAGGCCCTTTTTTATCGCCGCCGGCCGCCCGGTATACTGGATGGAGCGTGGGGATAAAAAAGCCATCAAAGGCAAGATGGGGCTCGGCTATCATCAGGGGGTTGAACTGGAGCTCCTCGAACCCTTGGACGGCTCTGATTTTTATTCAAGAAGCCTTGATCCGGAGGGTAAAATTGTTGTCCATCAGCTGGGATTTCTGGTGGACGATGTGGAAACCTGGGCGGATAAACTAGCCATGGCCGGGACCTCTCTATGGCTGCTGGGGCAGCTCAAGTTGGGGCCGCTAAAATACGACTTCGCCTATATGAAACCCCTGGAAGACAGCGGCCTGATTATCGAATTCATTACATGGCGGCTGCTGGGTAAACGCATATCCCCTCCCAGGAATCTGCTCAAGTTCCTGGGCTGGATGGAGAAATTGACCGGAAAACGCACGATCCATGTATAGATTCAACAGTTTTTAACAAAGTGTCATTCTATGGCGAGTGATTTTTCCGACATTGCCCCCGCCTATAGATCCAGGAAACCTTCCCTGCAGACTTTCTTATGAAATGGCGCGCCACTGACTTAATCGATTTTGAATACCTACTGGGCGAGCGGGCCGGAGAAAATCCGGATAATACGAGAGAGGATACGGACCGGAAGATTTATCAGGCCTTTATTGGTAATCACCCGGAACCGGTCATCAGAAAAGATCTTTTCAGGTATTGGCTCTCCCGGCAGCGTGAGGGCTTCCGGCAGTCATCGGGGGACCGGGCGGTGCTGCCGGGAGAGGCGGCTGCTGAGGCGCTTGGCCTGAGCCGATGGCTTGCCGGTATCCTCGGGGCGCTTCTGGGGGCCGGGCTTTGCGGCTCACTTCTGGCCTATTCCGGAAACGATCCGATTAATATATTTTCCTGCCTTTGGGTGATGATCGCCCCCCAGCTTGTCCTTCTTATGCTGCTTGGCCTATCGAGCCTTCTTCGGGCCATCGGACCGAAAAAGCCCCCAGGGGGCGTCTATCCGCTGTTGACCGGTATTTTCAGGCGCCTTATTAAAAAACTGATTACGGGCCGGTATAGCGGCCTTTCGGCCGCCAGGGGCGAGCGGATGGCATCGATAACAGGCATGATCGGTCAAAGCCGCTCTATTTACGGAGCTATTCTGTTCCGACCCCTTTTTATCGTCGGCCAGGTGTTCGGCGTCTTTTTCAATATCGGTATCATCGGGTTCCTTTTGCTAAGGATCGCCATCACGGATCTGGCCTTCGGCTGGCAGTCTACGCTGCAGCCGGCGGCAGAAACCGTTTACCGCGTTGTGGATACCATCGCCCTGCCCTGGTCATGGGTGGCGCCGGACGCCATCGCCCATCCCACGCTCTCACAGATTGAAGGCAGCCAGTTCGTCCTAAAAGAAAGCATGCAGGGCCTGAGTACTTCGGATCTAACCGCCTGGTGGCCGTTTCTTCTGTTTGCAGTGATCTGCTACGGCCTGCTGCCGCGACTAATCCTTTTGGCCGGATCGGTGATTAGGCAAGGCCGGGCGATCCATCGTCTTTCGTTTTCCCATGCGGCCTGCGACCGGCTGCTTCTGTCCATGAAAACGCCGGCGGTGACGACCAAAAGCCGGGCATATGAAAAGGCTGACGACGAACGATCAGAAACGGCAGCCGCCCCATTCCGATACGGACCGAGCGCATCCGAAGAAATGTCTGAAGACGCCCTGAAGACGGCAATCATCCTGATCCCTGAGGACATTGCCGGCAAATACCGGCAAGATGAACTAGAGGAGAGGCTCAGGCGGCGGCTCGGCCTGGGTATAGGCGCCCGCATCGTCTGCCGGTTTGATCCAAAGGCGGATGCGCAGGCCGTTGAAGAAACCCTGAAGGGCGATTCCGGGGCGTCGGAGAACCGGCTGGTATTCATTCAAGAGGCTTGGCAGCCGCCGATTCAGGAAACCCTGTCATGGATTGTATCGATCCGGCAAAAAGCCGGCGTTGAAAGCGGTTTTATCATCGGTTTGATAGGAAAACCCTCGGCCGCAACAATATTTACGCCGCCTGCGGATACGGATCGCATGGTCTGGGCACATGCCGTTGCCAAACAGGGGGATCCGTACCTCAGAGTTGAAGTTTTGGGAGGATAACCTTTGGAAGAAGCGCATTTGACAGATAGAGCCCCTGTTTTTGCCATACTCGGCCACCCGAACGAGGGAAAATCCTCAGTAGTGGCGACCCTGGCAGAGGATGACAGCGTGAGGATCAGTCCCACACCCGGGGAAACCCTTAAATGCCTGGAATACCCGGTGAGCATTGACGGTGTGGAAGTCATCCGCTTTATTGACACGCCGGGTTTTCAGCAGCCCCGTCACACCCTTGCCTGGATGCAGAATTTTGAAGGTCCCGAGGCGAACTGTATTTCAGAATTCATTCGCACGCACCAAAATAATCCGGACTTCAGCCATGAGTGCGAGCTGCTGGGTCCAGTAGCCGACGGGGCGGGCATAATTTTTGTAGCCGACGGCTCCCGGCCGGTTCGGCAGACCGACGCCGTAGAAATGGAAATCCTGCGGCTGACCGCGCTACCCCGCCTGGTTGTTATTAACCCAAAGGACGAATCGGATCTGACCTACCTGGCGGATTGGAAAGCCCATGCCCGGAAATATTTTAACACGATCCGGATTTTTGATGCGCAGCGGGCGACCTATGCCGAACGGATCGAACTGCTCGAATCATTGAAAATGATTGATCCGGACTGGCAGGCGGCGCTTACCTATGTGATTGACGCCTTTAAACAGGACTGGCATCAGCGGATTGCCGAAACCGCAAACATCATCATGGGGCTCGTGGAAACAGCCGCCGGCCATTTAGTGAAAAAAACCTGCCGGGATTTTTCCCGGATGGACCAGGTGAAGCGGGAATTGGCAGAAAAATACCGGGCAGATATCCAGCACATGGAGCAGGCCGCGCACAAACGCATCAGAAAGCGTTTCAAACACAATATCTTCAACCTGGAACTCCCGCCCCGGTCGATTCTCAATGAAGACCTGTTTTCTTCCCGAACATGGAAAGTCCTCGGCTTAAATAGATGGCAGCTGGCTACCGCTGCGGGCGCCGGGGGCGGGCTGATCGGTGCGAATATCGATCTTGCTTTGGCGGGGCTTAGCTTTGGGGTCTTTACCGCACTGGGCGGCGCTATCGGGGCTGGCTCCGCGGCGCTGGGCACCGATCGGATGGCCCGGACCAAAATCCTGGGTCTACCCGTGGGCCGGGTTAAAATCCGTGTGGGGCCGATCCAGAATGATCAAATGCTTTTTGTGATCATCGATCGGGCCCTGATTTATTTTTCCCATGTGATCAACTGGGCACACAGCCGGCGGGATCAACCGCAACCTCCGGCAAACGCGGCAGCAGAGGAAAAGTCCGGCTACACCACCACATGGGAGGGCGGACTGAAGCAGGCCGGCCGCCGATTTTTCAGGGCGGTGCGCAAAGGCCACACCCAGCGAATAGAAGAATTAAAGCCGCGGATGATTGAGGCGATCACGACGCAGTTAAACAATATATCCAACGAATGATAGATGATAAGACGCGAAAGAAAGGAAACGAATCCATGATGGATCATAACTCTCAAACAAATAACGACAAAACCGACGGGCAGGATAGCGGCCCGACAGGCAAGGACTCCGCATCCAACGACAGTCAATGGCAGGTATCAGAATTCAGGGTGCCGACAGCCTCCGATAAAACCCGTTTTCATGACTTTGACCTGCCCGATGAATTGATGCACGCCATAAGTGACCTGGGCTTTAGCTATTGTACGCCCATCCAGACGGAAATTCTGCCCAGCGCGCTGGCGGGCCGGGATGCATTTGGACGGGCCCAGACGGGCACCGGAAAGACAGCCGCTTTTTTAATTTCAATCATAACATATCTGACGAATCATCCGATTCAGGCAAAACGAAAACCGGGCACGCCCCGGGTATTAATTCTTGCGCCTACCCGGGAGCTGGTAATGCAGGTAACGGAAGAAGCCCGGCAGCTTGCGAAGTATTGTGATTTTAACATTGTTTCCATTTTCGGCGGGATGGATTTCAAACAACAGCAGAAACAGCTCACCGGCCGCCCGGTCGACATCATTGTGGCCACTCCGGGCCGCCTGCTTGATTTTTCGAGGCGCCGCACGCTTTTTTTAAAAAAGGTTGAAGTGCTGGTGATCGATGAGGCGGACCGGATGCTGGATATGGGGTTTATTCCGGATGTGCGCAAAATCATTTACGCTACCCCCCAAAAAGGAAGCCGTCAGACCATGCTGTTTAGTGCCACGCTTACCGATGCCATCACCCGCCTGGCCGCCAGCTGGACGCAAAATCCGGCCCGCGTGGCCATCGAGCCGGAGCAGGTGGCTGTAGATTCGGTTGACCAGATTGTCTATATCGTAACCAACAAAAACAAATTCGCCCTGCTCTACAACATCATTGCCCAGCAAAGCCTCTCCCGGGTGCTGGTCTTCTGCAACCGAAAGGACGCGGTTAGACGGCTGGCCGACCGGTTGAACCGCTATGGCATCAAAAGCGAACTGCTCACCGGTGATGTGCCCCAGCAAAAACGAAGCCGGCGGCTCGCGGACTTCAAGGCCGGAAAAATCCGGGTGCTTGTGGCAACCGATGTCGTGGCCCGGGGCATTCACATCGAGGCAATGGACCATGTGATCAACTATAACCTGCCCCATGATCCGGAAGACTATGTCCACCGCATCGGCCGCACCGGTCGGGCCGGTGCGGCCGGCACATCGATCAGTTTCGCGGACGAGGAGGATTCATTTTATATTCCCGAGATCGAGGCATTCATGGAGCGAGAACTGCCATGTACCGAGCCGGATGACAGCTGGCTGGTGCTGCCAAAACCCCTGGCAAAAAAAAAGGGGGGCGGCGGCAAAAAGAAACCCCGGACCGCCTCAAAATAAAGAAATTATTAGATTTCTCGTAGTTTACCGGCTTACTCGGGTTTGAACGTTGAAACGCTTTTTATATTTATTGATCGAAATCGCTTGTATTTGTTTAAAAAGATGTTATATTAATAATAATCAACAAAGGCCTTGCCTTTTAAGCGGCAGGGCGGTTTTTTTCTGAAGGAACAGGTTGTATAGCCGTTGTGTCATCCTCCAGTTTAAGATTTTGAGAATATTTATCTGAAAGGAGGATGTAAACATGGCAAACGGAACAGTAAAGTGGTTTAATGACCGCAAAGGTTTTGGCTTCATTGAGCAGGAAGACGGACCGGACGTATTTGTGCATCACAGTGCAATCAACATGACCGGCTTTAAGTCCCTCAACGAAGGCGCGCACGTGACTTTTGACATCGAGCAGGGCGCTAAGGGCCCGGCTGCTGCCAACGTGACGGCCGAATAATCTGCTTTTTAAAACCATTCGTAGGACAAGGCATCTCCCGTAAACCGGGGGGTGCCTTTTTTAATTGCCGACTTTATAAAACCGCCATGGCAGCGGCTGCGACGCATGTCCCATTATCCTTGCATTCCTCTATCCAGTCGACTGTCAGAAAGGAAAAATCCATGGCAAAATCGCACTACCAGTTCAAAAAACGCCAAAAAGAACTAGAAAAGAAAAAAAAGAAAGAGGAAAAGCGGCAGCGTAAGCAGGAAAAGAAATCCGGTGAGGCCAATGACACGGAAAACGCGCCGGAATCCCCAACCCCGGATGAATAGGCCGGGCGCCTACTGAAAGAGAGCCTCCTGAAATGATGCAGAAAAATCCCCGTAATATTTCGACGGATCTTCGCGGCATCGGAGACCTAACCATAGATGCCATTTTGGGCATCACGGATATCGTGGAATCCCTGCACCAGACTATCTTAAGCTTTGGCGGCATGTTATCTGCCGGCAATCGAAGGCGGACAAGGGGCATCACCGGTATGGTTTACCGCAACATCCACACGGTGACCGAATGGGTGGGCGGCGGCATGGATTTCCTGCTTGACCGGCTCAGTGCCCGGCTCGACGAAAAACCCTCTTCGCCTGGCAGGGAGACAGCTGTTGCCGCATTAAATGGGGTTTTGGGCGACCATCTGGCCGCCCGCGACAATCCGCTTGCCATCCCCATGCAGTTCCGCCGGCATGGGAACCCATTGGGGAAACAGGCACTTATGGAATCAATTCAGGAATCCAATGGAAAGCTTATCCTAATGGTTCACGGATTGTGCATGAATGATCGGCAGTGGCAGCGAAACGGCCATGACCATGGCGCCTTGCTGGCCCGCGATCTTGGGGCGACGCCCATATATCTCTACTATAATAGCGGGCTGCATATTTCTGAAAACGGCCAAAATTTTTCCGACCTGTTGGAGACCCTAGTCGAATTATCCCCTCAGCCGATTGAACTCTTTATCCTCGCGCATTCTATGGGCGGCCTCGTCTCCAGGAGCGCCTGCCATTATGCAGCCATATCCGGGCATAAGTGGCCTGGCCATCTTCGCAAGATTATATTTCTGGGCACGCCCCACCACGGGGCAGTGCTTGAAAAAAGCGGCAACTGGATTAACATACTCATGGGAATCAGCCCGTACAGCGCCCCTTTCGCCCGCCTGGGCAAAATCCGAAGCGCCGGCATTACGGACATGCGATATGGGAACCTGACCGACAAGGATTGGAAAGACCGCGACAGATTCGATTGCTCAGGGGATACACGCACGCCCGTTGCCCTGCCGGAAAGCCCGGCGTGCTATGCGGTTGCCGCAACCATCGGCAAAACGGAAAGCAAATGGGGGGATGGCGTTGTCGGCGATGGGCTGGTGACTGTAAACAGCGCGCTCGGGATTCATAAAAATCCGGACATGAACCTTGCCATCCCGAAGATCCGCCAGTGGATCGGCCGGGATATGAGCCATATGGATCTTCTCAGCCATCCGGAAGTCTATGGGGTGATTAAGAATTGGATAAACAGTCAACCGCGGGCAATCTTTTAAGCCGCTTAAATGACAAAACCGGATGAATCGCCTCAGTGCCTTCAGGCATTTAAAACTTGCAAAATTGTTTCCCCCCTGTATGATTAAAACAGGAGGTGAAAAATGGTTATGGGCAAAAACATATCCTATTTAAAATGGCTTCTTTTTCTTTTCGTATTACCAAACCTTCTTTTACTGTCGCCAAACCTGTCGTTTTCAGCAGTGCTCCTTGATTGTACCGGCAAAAAACCGATCAAGCAATCGAGCGATAGGGGGTTTTATATCCCGAAATATCCGGGCATCGATATTCAATCCGCCACTCTATGGGTCTGTGCGCCGGTTTCCGGTAACTATGAGATGTCGCTGACTTTGAGCGAAGGCGGCTACGGTGGCCGAACAATCGGGACCAATACGAAAAACCAATTTCTATCCGGGGGCTGTTCAAGCTACTCCCGGGTTACCTTTGATTTCCCTTATCCCGCCATCACCAAAGGCAGCCCTGTCGCCTTTAAGCTGGAGGCCTCGCCGAATATATATTATGATGCGGGGCCGGATTGTAAAGAAATCGTCCAAACGGACGGCAGGCTGTCTCCGCCCGATAGCAGCCGGGAGTACGGTGTCAAACTTGAAATTACCGGGACGGCGTCCCATTATGTATGGCCGGGGTCACCCCCGTGCGACGGCACCCTGCAAAAATGCATTGATGCCATAGGCCCCGCTCAGACGATTCAGATTGCTACCGATACAATAGACGAAAGCATTACCCTGGATAAAAGCCTCACCCTGAAGCCCGCTTCCGGTTATTCGCCCCGGTTTATCAACGCCCACTCGATTTTTGCCAAGAGTGACGGCACTTCCGATAATCGCATCACCATTGAGGGGCTTACCTTGGAGACGGGCATCATCCTTGTAAGCCACAAGAGCACCGGCACCTTCACCCTCAATATTCTGGACAATACGATCGAAGAGGGCTTTACCACCAATCCGGCGATCCGATTCTGGCCCATAGAGGGGGGCAAGGCCTTCTTTAACATTTCCGGAAACCGTATCAGGGTCCCCTGCTCCGCGTATAATGACCAGATGCACGGCATTCAGATTCATTGCGAAAGCGATATCGAGGGCAATATCAGCGGCAACAGGGTTGTCATGGAAGGGGCGGCCCAGGGCAGCGCTATTGAGATAACCAATATGGGCGCCGCTGCCGCTGTCGATGTTACAGGCAACAGAATTTCCGGCACAAATATGAACAATGGGGTGCTTGTCTATCAGTATAATAGTGGATGCACGACGGAGACAAGAATCGTCAACAACCTGGTAACCGGACAGGCTGGAAACGTTGGGGGCCCCGGCGCCATTACCTATAATATCAGTGATGGCGTTGTCGATCTGGAATTGATCAACAATACCGTGGCAGGCAATGAGGAAGGGATTATGCTGTACTGTGATTCCGGCACGGCCTCCGGCAGGATAGCCAACAACATTATTGCCAACAATACACAAAGAGGCGTTTGTATTGATCCGGAGGTTGCGGCCGAGGTGGCCAATCACCACAACCTCTTATACAACAACGGCTCAAACAGTTTAACCCCGGGCACCGAAACCCTTTATGACAAACCGCTATTTATCGGCGAAGGGGACTACCGGCTCCAGCCCTCTTCTCCGGCCGTCGACAGCGGGGACAATGATTCGCTTCCGTCAAGTATTACAAAAGATTTGGATGGCAATCCGCGTATCTTCGATAGAGCCGATAGGGGGGCTTACGAACTAGAGGCGCTGATACCGGATATCGAAGCCAATGGATCGGATGATCCCATAAATATAACTTCCGCCGAGTCACTCTCCATCACAATAGAACTGTCACCCGGGGGCTATGCAGGCGAGGATGCCGACTGGTGGATAATAGCCGATACGCCGTTTGGATTGTACCACTATCAGGTGGCAAGCACCTCCTGGGTATCCGAGCCTACGACAGTCAGCTACCAACACGCCTTGTTCAGCCTGGGAAAATTTAATGTTTTAGATGCCCCCCTGCCCCCCGGCCTCTATACCATCTATTTCGGGGTGGATCTGGATATGAATGGTTCATTGGATATGGATAAGGCGCATTATAATGCTGTGCAAGTCAATATCGAAGAGCATTAAAAAAGAACGAACCAGTGATATATCTCTGGCTTGTTACCGTTTTATGGGCGTTTTCCTTCAGCCTGATCGGCGTTTACCTGACCGGGCATGTGGATAACTATTTCGCGGTCTTCTCCCGCATTTTTCTGGCCAGCCTGTTTTTCGTGCCGATCATTCGCTGGCGTCGGGTACCGGCGTTTCTGGCGATAAAGCTGATGCTGATCGGCGGTATTCAACTGGGGGCCATGTACCTGTTCTTCTATAACGCCTTCGTTTTCCTCACTGTTCCGGAAGTCCTGCTTTTTACGGTCTTTACGCCCATATATATCACGCTACTCTATGACCTAATCAAACGGCGGTTTACCCTGTGGTATTTGGTGACAGCCCTGTTGGCCGTCTTAGGCGCCGCTATACTCCGCTATAACCGGATAAGCCAGGATTTTATGGTCGGGTTTCTCATAATCCAAGGGGCCAATATTTGCTTTGCCCTGGGGCAGGTGATGTATAAATATTTGATGGAAAAACAACTGCCAGGCAAACGCAGCGCCCTGCCGCAGCGCTCGGTCTTCGGGTTCTTCTATCTGGGCGCGCTGATCGTCTCAATTATCGGTCTTCTGGTATGGGGGGATCTGGATAGAATGCCCGCGACTGCTATCCAATGGGGGGTTTTGCTCTGGCTGGGGATTGCGGCATCCGGACTCGGCTATTTTTTGTGGAACAAAGGCGCGACTCAAGTGGACGCCGGGGCGCTTGCCATTATGAATAATGCGCTGATACCGGCGGGCCTGCTGGCTAACCTCGCTATCTGGAACCGGGATGTGGATCTGCTCCGCCTGGCTATCGGCGGAGGCGTGATCTTTTTATCCCTTTGGTTCAACGAAACCCGGATCAAGCCCAAAGTCGAATGCCAATATAGCGCGCATTCCGCATAACGCGTAGGCGGAATAGACCGCTTTTTACCAACCCCCGAATTTTGACAGTCTCGTAAAAAGTCAGTTTAGAGATGGCAAAGTAAAAAGTTCAAGATCAAGGCGCGCAAAATCCCGAGGAATGCAGCGTACTTAGCTGTACGTGAAATTCCGAGGGATGGAAGCGCAACACAGATATTGGACTTTTTACGAAGCCATCAATTTTGAATGGGCTATCCCTCGTTTCGGCCGAATTGCCAGTTGATAGTTTCATCCCCGGTTTTTAAAACTGCGGCGACATGCTGATTAAAAAAGTTCTGCGCCACGGTAAATACCGTTTCCCGGTAGGAGACAGCCAGGTGGCAGTCATCAATCACCCGCCGCAGCCGGCATTGGGAAAGGCCCCCAACCCCTACGCCGACCCGTTTTAAGACAACCTCCTTGGCCGTCCAGCAACGAAAAAACGCAAGGGCCGGATCAGCCTTCATCAGCGCCCGTTCGTTTTTACTGGCCACCCTATCAAAAAGCCGGTTGGAGACAGTACGGATCTTTTCCACGTCAATACCGATGGGATGCCCGGCCGCAACGCCGGCGACATAGTCGGGTTTATGGCTCAGGGACCAGTAGATGCCATGGCTCGGACGCGGGGCGCCGTTATCGTCGGTCTCAAAGGCCTTAATGGATAAACCGAGCATTTCCGCCGAATGCGCCACCGCCTGCCGGGCATAACGGCTCAGAAAATCCACCTGCGGCTTTCCGGAAAGCTCCGGGCCGCCCCGGGGGACGGCCCAAATCGTTGGATAGATCATGGGTTGAGAGATCCGCAGAAGCTTCTATTGACGGCAAGATAAAAACCCATCAACCGTTCGGCGCCAACGTAATGATGATATCCGCAACAGTGGCCCCTTCCCCCTCTTCATGGACAAACAAGGGGTTGATATCAAGCTCCTTAATTTCGGGATTATCGGTAACAAGCTGGGACAGCCCCACCAGCAGCCGTTCGATTGCCTCGATATCCGCCTTGGGTTTGCCCCGAAAGCCGGTCAGCATTTCATAGCCCTTGATACTGCGGATCATCCGACGGGCCGTGTTCCGGCCGATAGGGGCAAGACGAAACACCACGTTTCTGAATAGCTCCACGTAAATCCCGCCGAAGCCAAACATAATCAGATGCCCAAAGCCCGGATACCGGTTCACCCCAAGGATCACCTCCTCACCGGGAGAGGACATCTTCTGGACCAGAATGCCGTCGATTTCCGCCTCCGGCGCGTAGGTCACGGCGTTCTCATAGATTTCGGTAAACCCATTTTCCACATCTTTTCGGGTTTTCAAATTGACCCTTACGCCGCCGGCATCCGATTTGTGCAGAATCTGCTGGGAGGCTATCTTAAGAACAACCGGATAGCCCAAGTCATCGGCGATCCCTCCGGCCTCCGAAGCGGTCTGGGCAAGCTTCATGGGGCACACTTTAAACCCGTAGGATTCCAGCAGCGGGGCCCCGTCGTATTCACCCAGTATATATTTTCCCGAAGCCATACAATCGTTCACAATCTGCCGCCCCCTTTCCGAATCAAACGGGATGTCATATTGCGGCAGGATTCGGCGCTTGAGCCAGCGGTTCGCCTCGTAGAGTTTTCCCATGGCCCGGGCCGCATTTTCAGGGAACCGGTAGACGGGTACGTGATTCTCCTGAAGGTGTTTGACGCCAGCCGAGACATCCACCACGCCCATGAAGCTGCAGATAATCGGTTTGTTGGTTTTCTCGTACGTATTGACGATGGCTTCGGCCGTCCCAATGGCGTCGGTCATGGATTGCGGGGTCAGGATCATGAGCACCCCGTCGACCCCGTTGTCCTTGATAACCGCCTCCAGGGCATGCTCATAGCGATCCCTGCTCGCGTCCCCGATTACGTCCACGGGGTTGTTAAAATTGGCGGTAGGGGGCAGATGCTGATGCAACGCATCATCGGTCGCTTCTGAGAACTGGGCCAGGCTGAGTCCGGATACCTCGGTCATATCCGTGGCAATAATCCCCGGACCGCCGGCATTGGTAATGATGGCCACGCGGTTGCCGGTAGGCATCCGGCGGGCGGAGAATGCTTCGGCGTAGTCAAACAAGTCATCCACGGTATCCACCCGAATAATGCCGGCCTGGCTGAAAATCGCATTATATACAGCTTCTGTACCGGCAAGGGAGCCGGTATGCGATGACGCCGCCTTGGCCCCGGCCGCCGTTTTTCCGGATTTGATCACCAGGATGGGGGTCGGCCGCTCGCCGGAGGTGATTTGTTTGATCTCTTCGATAAAATTTTCACGAATGCGGAGCTCTTCCATATAGACCATAATGACATTCGTCTCAGGATCCTGATGATAATACTTTAAAAGATCCAGCTCCTCAACATCCGCCTTATTGCCTATGGAGACAAATTTGGAGAACCCGAACCCCCGGTCTGCGGCAAAATCGAGAACAGCCGTACACAAAGCCCCGCTCTGGGAGATAAATGAAATATTGCCCTTATGCGGCATGCGGGTGGAAAAGCTGGCATTCAACCGGACATCGAGGCTGGGGTTGATGACCCCGAGGCAGTTGGGGCCGATCAGGGGGATTTCGGCCGACCGGCATTTTTCTGCAATTTTCTCCTCAATCTCCGCGCCTTCCCCGCCGACCTCCTTGAAACCGGCGGAAACAATCACAACGCCCCTAACGCCCTTTTCGATACAGTCCTCCACGGCCTTGAGGGCGGCCTTCGGGGGCAGTATGAGCATGGCCAGATCGACCGAATCCGGGATATCCAGCACGGAAGGATAGCACCGAACGCTCAGAATGGAGCGGGCCTTGGGGTTAACCGGGTAGAGGGTGCCCTTGTATTCGCCGCGCAATACATTGGCGAAAATATCGTGGCCGACTTTGCCGGGTGTAGATGAGGCGCCCACCACGGCGACCGATTCGGGTGAAAATATGGCATCCAGTTTATCCATGGGATCCGTCTCCTTTCTCGCCATTACCTGCGTTTAACTTGGCTTTTACCTGAAGTATCATTTCATAGATCTTATTTTTTGGGACACCGTAGCGGGCTGCCAGCTCCCGTGAAAGTTTGGCGCCACCCGTTGATCCCTCCCTTAACGCCCTGCCGATCGCGTCTTCGAGCTCTTCTGAGACGTCGCCGGCGTCATCCTTTTTTCCGGAGACCAGCAGGGTCACCTCCCCTTTGATATCGGAGCGGCCCTGCAGATTGGCCATTACATCTTCGGCGGGGCCGCGAATAAACTCCTCATAGCGCTTGGTCATCTCACGCGCCAGCGCCACGGGGCGATTGCCCAATAGTTCCACGACCTCCTGTAAGAGAGCCGTGATCCGGTTGGGTGATTCATAAAATATAAGCGTTACCGGCTCATTCGCAAGCTGTTTTAACCGGGCCCGCCTTTTTGCGGATTTATGGGACAGAAAGCCGGCAAACAGAAATGCATCCGACGGCAGGCCCGCTGCGCTTAATGCCGTTATGGCCGCAGATGCGCCGGGTATGGGGACAATCCGAAGATTGGCCGAGATGGCGGCCTGCAGCACCCGGTATCCCGGATCCGATACGGTGGGGGTGCCGGCGTCGGAGAGGAGCGCCGCCGAAGCGCCGTCAGAGATTTTTTTTACGATTTCAACGGCGCGCTCGCGCTCGTTATGCTCGTTGCAGGAAATCAGTCTGGCGGAAATCCGGTAATGGGAGAGAAGCTTTCGTGTATGCCGGGTGTCCTCAGCCGCAACGAACGCCACCGTCTTTAGGACCTCCAGGGCCCGGAGGGTAATATCCGACAGGTTCCCGATAGGGGTAGCGACGATATAGAGGCTACCGCCGGCCGCCCCTGCTGGTTTATCAGCCATAACAAAGCCCAAAGGCATTTTGGATGGTTTCAATTTCAGGCGTATTACCGGCGGTATCAATCAGAACCACATCAAAGCGGGCCTTGCAGTTCATTTGACGGGTTTGCTTGAGATAGGCGAGCGCGGTAATGGAGAGCTTCTTCTGTTTGTGCGGCGTGATGGCGAGGCGGGGGCTGCCGTATCGGTTCGAACGGCGGGTTTTTACCTCCACAAAAACAAGGGCACCGTTATCCCGGGCGATCAAATCGATTTCCCCCAGCCTGTTCCGGTAATTGCGTTCCAGAATCTGATAGCCCAGACTTTTGAGATGCCGCTCGGCCAGGGCCTCACCCCTCTGGCCCAGTTTTTGTCTGCGGTTTAGCATAAAACGGCCTTACCCGCTTTATTGTGAACCCCATGCCGGCACGCCTTTAAAACTCATGCGGTGTATCGGCGAGCTGCCGTGCATTGCAAGGGCTGACTTGTGGGCCTGGGTGGGGTAGCCCTTGTTTGTCGAAAAATCATACTCCGGATAATCCGCGGCATAGACATCCATCATCCGATCCCGGGTCACTTTGGCGACAACGGATGCGGCGGCAATGGATATACTCAACCGATCCCCTTTGGGAACGGCATTCTGGGGGATATCCACCGGCAGGCAAAGGCCGCCATCGACAAGAACAAAATCGGGCGCCGGCGACAGGTTGCGAAGAGCCATTGCCATTGCGGCAAAAGCAGCCTGCAGGATATTGATCCGGTCAATTTCGAACGGATCCACCAGCCCCACGCCAACAGAGCGGGCATACCGATAAATCCCCTCGTATACCGCCTCCCGTTTTTTTGCGGACAACCGCTTGGAATCCGTAATCCCAAGATCCGGCATCACCACCGGCAAAATTACGGCGGCGGCAACCACTGGCCCCGCCAGCGGGCCCCGGCCCACCTCATCGGTTCCGGCGATACATTTAAACCCCCGGCACCAAGCCTGATTTTCATAAGCCCATTGTTCCGGCGGCATGGTGTTCATACCTGCTTATTGGCCGAACGCATTAATTTCGTCGGAGCTCTTTGATCCGTGCGGCTTTACCCCTGAGATTCCTCAGGTAGTAGATTTTGGACCGGCGGACCCGTCCATGGGCGACAACCTCAATTTTATCAATACTCGGTGAATTCAGGGGAAAGATCCGTTCCACGCCAACCCCGTAGGATACCTTTCGCACGGTGATGGTGGCATTGGTCGTACCCTTTCTTTTGCTGATCACCACGCCCTTGAAAACCTGTACCCGCTCTTTTTCGCCTTCCCTGATGCGAACATGAACCCGTATCGTATCCCCTGGGAAAAACTCCGGATAATCGAGCCGCAGGTGTTCCCTTTCAATCTGCTTAATCTTTTCCATGACAACCTCAGTCTCTGTATTCATCAGGCCAACATGCCTGATCCGTATTTCTCCTAAATTGAGCGTTTCAATTTTTTGAAGATTTAATTTTTATTTTATTTCTAGGATATTGAATCATTTTTTGATCAAAAAATTTGAAACCCGCCGGGATTTTCAATTTAGGTTTCTAGTTGATTGATTCAATATTAATCGTTCAGGATCGGCTATTCCGTTCCCAACACCCTGTCCAATATAATGGCGGCGGCAGCGCGCACCGGCAGATGGTTGTAGCCGGTATTGCCCCGAATCGGTGCGAGCACATAATCGGCGGATGCGATGATATCCATCGTCAACCCCCAGGCCGTTCCCAGCATCAACAGATATGCCGCCGATTCGGAGGTCAGCTTCTGCCGACACGCGGCAAACGATATCACACCGTTATTTTTTTCAGCGCCTGTGGCAATTGTCCGAACGGGCCGCCCCGGTTCCAGGGAGCCTATTTCATCAACAGCCGCATCAAGGCTTTCAATAACCCGGACCAGATTGAGCGCCTCCCGGCGTTTGGGGTTGTATGCCGATCCCCAGCCTTCCTGCCAGTGTGAAATTATTTTACGGACCAACGCCTGCTGGTCCGTAAGGGGGGTTATCACATAAACGGCAGTTACGCCATAAGTTTTTGCCACCCGGGACAGATCATGCAAATCCAGATTGGTAACGGCAGATGCAATGGTCTCCCCGTTTTTATTCTTCACCGGATGGTGCAGCAGTGCGAGATAAACGCTACTCGGCGACCAGTTTTTCAATATGGCGGCACCACCTTTTCAAAACTTCCTCTTCCGCTTTTGAGAGTGCCCGGTTTGCCAGCAGATCCGGTCGTCTGACGAGCGTTCTCAACAGCGCCTCCTCAAACCGCCACGTCTCAATGGCGGCATGATTGCCGGAAAGCAGGACCTCTGGGACTGCTTCCCCCTCAAATACCGGCGGCCTGGTGTAATGGGGATGCTCAAGGCGGCCGTCTGAAAAGGAATCCTTTTCGGCAGAGTCCTCGCAGCCCAGAGAGCCCGGCAAAAGCCGGGTAACGGCGTCGATAATCACCATTGCCGCCGGCTCTCCGCCGGTCAGTATATAATCGCCGATGGAGACCTCTTCGTCGATATACGCCCGGCAAACACGCTCATCAACGCCTTCATAGCGGCCGCAAATAAAAATCAAACCGTTCTCACGCGCCAGCTCGTCGGCTGTCTGCTGCTGAAACGGCCTTCCCTGCGGCGACAACAGAATCGTTTTTGCATCCGGCTGCTTATTCCGTACGGTCTTAATTGCTTCGGCCAGCGGTTCGGGCTTCATCACCATGCCGGCGCCCCCGCCATAGGGCCGATCATCGGTTTCCCGGTGTCTGCCTTTGGCAAAATCTCGAATATCTGTTACCGAAACCGTAATGATTCCGTCGGCGACCGCCCGACGGATGATACCGTGGGCCAGAAACGAGTCAAAAATCCCCGGAAAAATTGTCAGAATGCCGTAATCCATCGGTCCGGCCCGTTTAAAGGCCCTCCGGAAGGTCGACCCGTATCGTTTTCTTCTCAAGATCGATTTGCCGGATAATGGATTCAATCAACGGAATCAGCCGTTCGCCGCCTTCGTGCCTAACCACCAGTACATCATTACTGCCGGTGGCAAAGATGTTTTCAACCCGCCCGATATAGGTATCCTCCTGGTAGACCGCAAGCCCGATCAGGTCATGCCAGTACCAGCTGTCGTCCTCAGGTTCGGGAAGCTCCGAGCGATTGATAAAAAGCTGCGCACCCACCACATCTTCCGCGGCATCCCGCGTGGCAATCATCTCAAAAGACACTCTCAGTATATTCTTATAAGGCTGGTAATCACGGACCGTGTAGGCTGCCGGGCGGCCGTCGGTTTTTTTGATATATATCCGTCTACCCGGCGTAAAAGGTTTAGAAGTCTCCGCAAAAGATACGACCCTTACCCAACCCTTTACACCGTGAGCCCCCACAATCGTTCCGATGTGAAGGTGGTCACCGCCCGCTTGCATCCCTTCAATCTTCTACGATTTCCAGGACAGTCCGTTTCCTGTTTTTCGCTGATGCGGCGCTTAACAAGGTTCGCATGGCGCGTGCCGTTCTTCCCTGCTTCCCGATTACCTTTCCCAGATCCTCCTTTGCCACCTTTAGCTCCAAAACCGTGGTCTGGTCACCTCCCACTTCGGTTACCACCACCTCGTCCGGATTGTCCACCAGTGATTTCGCAATATAAGTGATCAGATCTTTCATTGCCCGACTCCTTTAATCGATTCTGGGAATTAAGGACGTACAAGCTACCAACCTATCAAAGCAAGACTTAGCAGGTCGTCAGGAAACTCCTTGTTTTTTGATCAGGCTGTTAACCGTGCTGGTGGGAGTTGCCCCCCGGCCGAGCCAGTATTGCATACGATCCTGTTTAATCGTCACCTCAGACGGCTCCACCATCGGATTATAGGTCCCCACTGTTTCCAGGAACCTGCCGTCACGCGGATACCGTCCATCGGCAACAACAATCCGATAAAACGGATGTTTTTTTGCCCCAAATCTAGCCAATCTGATTCTCACTGCCATATCGATTACCACTCCTTTAAAAAGGCATCATCCCGCGGCCGAGTTCTTTCATCATACCGCCTTTGTTTAGCTTTTTGATCATTTTAAGTACCTGAGAATAATTCTTAAGCAGCCTATTTACATCTTGTACACTGGTTCCGCTGCCTTTTGCAATCCTTTTTCTGCGGCTGCCGTTGATAATATTGTGCTGCCGACGCTCCTGCTTCGTCATGGAGTTGATAATCGCCTCGATCTTAACCAGCTCGCGGTCATCAACATCCATATTTTTCAACTGCTTGCTTTTACCTACCCCCGGAATCATCTTGATCAGGTCCGTTAACGAGCCCATCTTTCGGACCTGCGACATCTGATCACGAAAATCTTCGAGTGTGAATTCGCTCTTGCGGAGTTTTTTCTCCAAATCGGCGGCTTTTTTCTCATCCACGCTGCTCTGGGCTTTTTCGATGAAGGAGAGCATATCGCCCATCCCCAGTATCCGCGATGACATCCGATCCGGATGAAACGGTTCCAGCGCATTGGTCTTTTCACCCACACCGATAAACTTGATCGGTTTGCCGGTGATGGATTTAATGGACAGGGCCGCCCCGCCGCGGGCATCGCCGTCCATCTTGGACAGAATCACACCGTCTATATCCAGCTCCTCGTTAAAAGACTGGGCGATGTTGACCGCATCCTGGCCGGTCATAGCGTCCGCCACCAGCATGATATCGGAGGGCTGGAGGGCCTTTTTAATGCCCACCAGTTCAGCCATCAGGTCTTCATCAATATGGAGCCGCCCGGCGGTGTCCAGAATCAGCACATCACATCCCTCCTGCTGCGCCGCCTCCCAGGCTTTCCGGCTGATCTCGACCGGATCCATATCCGTACGCGACGGAAAAACGGGAACGGACAACTCATCCGCAAGCTTTGTCAGCTGATCAATGGCCGCCGGCCGGTAGACATCCACCGGCACCAGATAGGGGCTTTTGCCTTTCTTACGCAGGTGAACCGCCAGCTTTCCGGCAGACGTTGTTTTACCCGAACCCTGGAGCCCAACCAGCATTATGGACGCCGGCGACGGCCCGGAGAGGTCGATATCCTCGTGCTGACTGCCCATCAAAGCGGTTAGCTCGTCATTGACGATCTTTATAACCTGCTGGCCGGGCGTCAAACTGGAGAGCACTTCCTGGCCGACGGCGCGCTCCTTTATTTCGGCGATCAGTTTTTTGACGACCCTGTAATGGGTATCCGCCTCCAGGAGGGCCATACGGACTTCCCGCAGGCCGTCCTCGATATTTTTCTCGGAGAGCTTACCCTCCCCCTTCAGCTTTTTAAAAACCGAATTCAGTCGATCACTTAGATTATCAAACATAACCTTACCCAAATTTTTAACTAAACTCTTGAAATTAAAATTTTATTGGTGCTATGTCAAGAAAAATATAGCCGCATGCGCTTGCCTTCCGAAGCCGCATGGATATATTTTAAAAAAACTCATTGGCCCGGTTGGCACACCGGTAATTACGCTATCCTAAATATAAAATGTTATCAAATACGCCCCAGGAAATAAAGGATTTGGACAGAACCCGGCTGGCCGAGTGGGTAGCAGCCCAAGGACTGCCGAAATTCAGAAACGAACAGATTCTGCGCTGGCTCTATGCCCGGCGGGCCAAATCGTTTCACGACATGACAGACATATCAAAGCCCACCCGGCAATTGCTTGACAGGCACTTTACCATTACGCCGCCCATGATCAGCCGGGAGGAAACCTCCGCTGATGGTTCCCGAAAATATCTGTTCGTCTTAAAGGACGGTAATACCATCGAAAGCGTGCTGATACCGGAGCGTAACCATTACACGCTGTGCATCTCCACCCAGGTGGGCTGTGCAATGGGCTGCCGCTTCTGCATGACCGGCAAAAACGGGTTGACCCGGAACCTGAGCAAGGCGGAAATCCTGGACCAGATACAGGGGGTTTACGAGGAACTCCCAGAGGACGCCCCCCCGCTGACAAATATCGTATTGATGGGGATGGGGGAGCCGCTGGCCAACTATGAAAATGTTCGCCGGGCCATCGACCTCATGACAGACAATCGTATCGGCCTTGGCTTCTCGAACCGCCGCATCACCCTCTCCACCGCCGGCATTGTCCCCCGCCTGAAGGACCTGGCCCGGGATACCAAAATCCGGCTCGCGGTCTCATTAAACGCCGGCGATAATGAGACGCGGGACATGCTGATGCCGATCAACAGGAAGTATCCGCTGGAACAGCTGATCGCCGCATGCACCGAATATTCACTTTCGCCAAGGGACCGGATCACCTTCGAATACATCCTCATCAAAGATGTCAACGACCGGATCGAAGATGCCCGGCGCCTGGCGAGACTCCTGCGGCCGGTAAAAGCCAAAATCAACCTCATCCCGTTTAACGAACACCCGGAAAGCGGGTTCAAGCGCCCTGAAGAATCGGTAATTGAGGCCTTTCAGGCGGAGCTCCTGCAAAAACACTATACGGCCGTTATTCGCTGGAGCAAGGGGGGCGACATATCAGCGGCCTGCGGACAGCTGAGAGGGAAGGGATAGGGGGAAAGGTTTAAAAACCTCGGCACCCTAGTCTCTGCCTTCCGCTACTGTCATTTCGAGAAGCGCAAGCAACGAGGAATCTTGTCTGTAAAAGATTTCTCGCTGCCGCTCGAAATGACAATTTGGCCAGACTTGCAATTGACGGCTGAGCCAACACCTGATACCCAACACCTGATACCCAACACCTAATACCTAATACCCAACACCTAATACCTGATACCTAATACCTGATACCTGATACCTAATACCCAATACCCAGATCTTACGGAATCATCAGCGGCTGAACCTGTTCATTCGGGATCGGCGCCACCTGGATCCTCTGACCGCCGTCGGGCGCATGTGCGGTTAATTCTGCGCTCTGACCGGCCGGCGCCTTGCTGTAGCCGGCACAAACCGATGCCGCCCACCTAACCGTCTCCTCCGGCGCCCCGTGCGGGATCAAACCCACCGGACCCGGATGGGACGCCATTCGAATCAATACATCGCTTTCTTGCCTGTAGTACGCAAGGATTGCCTCATTATCCGCCTGATTCCTCCCCACAATTAGCTTGACGGACGCATTGACGCGCAAATGCCGACCATGTTTTAACAATTCCAGATCGGCCCGCGTCCAATCCGCCTGATGTGCCAGAAAGTCCTTCAGCCGACTGGCATAGCCTTTGTCCGTTAACAGGCAGCCCCCGGCGGGCGCCGGATAATGCGCCACCCCAAATTCTTCGGCAAGGGCGATCTGGGGCTTTCTGGATCTGCCGGTCAAGCCGTATAAAAGTTCCCGATCCACAAGCCCTTCCTTTTCTATCCGGGTTTCCGGCAAACAGCGGGCGCTCAACGGCCTCAGGATATAGCCGTCATATCCCGAATGCTTTTCGACATAGCGCATGCCCGACTTAGTCTGGGACATAGGGCGCTGCCCCAGGACTTCGCCTGAAAAAATAAAATCGCTCCCGGTCTCGGCCATCATTTCACCGGCAATCCGGAACATAAGCGCATGGCAGTCCAGACAGGGGTTCATACCCTGCCCGTACCCGCATCTCGGGTTTTTGAGCATCGGGATATAGCGATCGGTAATATCCTTGACAATCAGCGGAATATTATTTTTACTGGCGGTATTCTGGGCCTTTTCCGCAGAAAAAAAAGGGGTTTCAAACGCCACCCATTGGACATAAATACCCTGCCGCCTGAGTACCAGCGCCGCCAGGATGCTGTCCAATCCGCCGGAACAGAGGCCCAGGGCTTTAACTTTTTTTAAACCCATATGCGTGGTATTGGATCGAGATAAAGGACACAGGTAAATAAATTGGCACCCAAAAATAATCAGCGGATCAAAAAAATCCGACAGATATTAAATTCCCGGTACCCGGATGTCAAGACCCAGCTAAAGCATGAGGATGCATTCCAGCTGCTGATAGCGACCATCCTCTCCGCCCAATGCACGGACCGCCAGGTGAACCGGGTGACCCGGCAACTTTTCCAATCCTTGAAAACCCCCGAGGATTTTGCCAACGCGCCGGTTGAAGCCATCGAAGGGTTTATCCGTTCCACGGGATTCTATCATAACAAGGCCAAAAGCATAAAAAACTGCGCCCGCACCCTGATCGAACGGCACAACGGCCGTGTGCCGGACAACCTGGAAGATCTGGTCAAACTGCCCGGCGTGGGCCGTAAAACCGCCAACGTCGTTTTGGGCGCGGCCTATAATATCCCCGGCATTGTGGTGGACACCCACGTATCAAGGATTTCGCAGCGCCTCGGGTTGACCGCCAACAAGGACGCCACAAAAATCGAATACGACCTTATGAAAGTCATCCCCGAATCCGAGTGGAACGATTTTTCGCTTCGCCTGATATATTTCGGCCGGGAGGTCTGCATGGCGCGAAAACCGGATTGCCCGAACTGCTTTTTGGAGCATCTCTGCCCCTATCCGGATAAGACGTCAGGGAATGGATCGGCTGCAAAGCCTCATTTCCCCATCAGTTCATCATAGGCGTTCTGGATTTCAACGAATCTCTTCTGGGCCATCTCCTGAAATTCCTCGCCCAGATGGGAGACCTTGTCCGGATGGTATTTCTGCACCAGCTCCCGGTAGGCCGCATGTATTTCGTCCCGGTTGGCATTAGGTTTTAAGCCCAGCACGGCATAGGGATTGTTCGGCCGCCCCGACGGATCCCGCCTTTCTTCGGTCCTCCAGGAGCCGGCCGTTTGATCCGAACCCCCGCCAGATTTTTTGAACAGCAGCCGCCCCAGCCATGACAGGAAAGCCGGCAGCTTTCTGTAGCGCAGATAATAAACCAACAGGCCCACCAGAACCGTATCATCTATCCATCCGACGATGGGAAACACATCCGGCAACAAATCGACGCGGCTGATGACATAGAGACACACCAGAAAGATGGCAATGACAATCCAGAACGCCCGCATCTACTTTTCCTCTTCAGGAACGCAGGGTGGCGGTCAGCCGCAACGGATTCAGCAGCAGCTCCAGCGCGGATACAATGCAGGGGCACACCACATCCGCAGCTTGAAGGGTTTCAACCGAGGCGCCCTCTTTCAGAATCACGGCGATACCCAGGGCGGAGGCCTTAAGCATCAGCTGATCGTTCCGGCCGTTGCCTATGGAAACCGTCTGCCCGGGCCCCAGGTCCTGAACGAATCGGAGCTTGCCGCCCTGCTGATCATCTTTTGGTAGAATGGTCAGCCTGCAGGGAATGCCTTCGAGCCCTTCGCGTGCGATACCGAAGGTATCAGCAGTCAAAACATGGAGGTCCAGATCCTCCGAGAGTTTGATTAAGGCGTCCCTTACCCCGTCGACGGGTTTGCCGTCTATGGCCAGCGTCCCGTTGTAGTCCATGACCAAAGACTGCAACGTTAGCTCCCCATATCCGGGAATTTGAATTCGCATGCCGCGCCTCCAGATTTGAATTATCTATTTGAATAAACGTATTACCTAAATTGAAACGCTCAATTTAGGTATTACAAAACCTTCCATGTCCAGATCAATGCAAAAGCACGATTTTGGTTAGAAACCATCAAGATTCTTGACAACCCCCCGGGTTCATGTTTTATTTATATTTTTTGTGAGCATATTCCCACAAACATCTATAGGCCTTGGATTGGTCCCTTTACGAAACCATCAACATCCATTATCAAAGATATTTCAGGAAAGGAGCGGGAAATGAAAAAAGTAGCGATTATCGCATGCGGTTCCTATATGGATCAGGGCTACGGCTGTCCCGGTGAGTGGCGATGCTTAAAAGCCGCGACAATGGGGGAAGGTTTTTTTGATGAAGAGTCCCAGGTAGTTGCCTTTCTCCGATGCGATTGCCCGGGTCGTCCCATCATGTCAAATCTCGGCATGACGCTTAAAGCGCTGGAAATGAAGCCCGATGCGATCCATTTGAGCTCATGTATGGTCAACGCCAAACCCGGCTGCCCGTATATGGATATCGAGACGCTGGCCAAAGATATCGAAGAAAAATTCGGTATTAAAGTGATCCTGGGGACCCATACCTATCCCTAGCACGCCTTGATAATGAAAGAAAAACTCCCCGCCTATGTTACATGTGCGGGGAGTTTTTCAGCATAGACCCCCGGATCCGATCAGAAGACCGACGTTTAAGTAACGGAAACATCGTCACCTATAACGTTACAGTTAACTCACTCCCAACGCCTTTTTCCTCAAGCCGGCGGATTGATTTTCTGGAGGGCCTGTTCCGCCGCGACGGTGATCGGCTCCTTGCTCGGTTCTGATGAGCAATCCGGATTGCCGGCGCACATTAGCGTCACCAGTTCGGGAATTGTCTTTCCCCCTGTGATCAACGCGTTGACCGTATCGATCTCTTTGACCGGGGCGTCACTGTCGCTGATAATCTGCCCGCCGATCAGTTTCTGAGACCCCCGGTCAAACACAAGCTTGATCGTCCACGGCTTCATTCCGGGAATCATGGCGTGTTTGCTCCCGGAATCCACCGTTGCGGAAACCGGATCAAAGCCCTCCTTGCGGGCCTGTGTTTCGGTAAAGCCGGTTGCGGCGACAAATTTGTCAAAAAGCTTCACCGCACTGTTGCCAAGCAGCCCCGGAAACGCAATGTCATATCCGGCGAGCCGCTTGGCCATAAGACGGCCCTGGATAACCGCCGGTCCGCGGAGCTGAATCGGAACCGGTTTTTTCGTAAGGAAATGATAGTTCTCGATACAGTCGCCGGCCGCCAGAACGTCCGGATTGGAAGTCTCCAGGAACTCGTTTACCTTTACCCCGAATTGGCCCATTTCAAGGCCCATGTGCTTGGGAAGCTCAAGGTTCGGTTTTGCCCCCACATTCATAAACACCATATCCGCATCCACTTTTTCCCCGGAATCCAACTCCACGGCCGAGACACGGCCATTATCCCCCAGAATTTTTGTGACCTTCTGGCCCATCCGCAGGCTAAAGCCATTTTCCCTCAGGTGGTCCCTGATTTTTTCTCCGAGCTCAGCATCGAGCATTAACGGCAACGGATAATCCATCAGCTCGATGATTTCGATGCCATAGTTTTTGGACTCCACCTGTTTGAGCAGTGCGGCGACCTCGAGACTGATAAAGCCGGCCCCCACGAACAAGAGTTTGGCCGGATTCGCCTTATCCAGATACCCCATGATTTCCTCCGCATCAGAAAGAGAGCGCATGGTAAACACCCCCTCCAGATCGGCGCCCGGAATCGGAGGCACAAAAGGCTTCGACCCAGTGGCCAGCATGAGCTTATCATAGGCAATATCCCTGCCGCCCGCGGTTTTTATTTGTTTCTTCTGCACATCAACACTGTCCACCCGGTCGACAACCATCTCGATCCCGTTGTCGGAAAACATTTTGTCCGGATTGACGATGGATTCTCCTGCGGCCAGACCGGCCACGACGTGTGGAAGCGCTCACCTGACGATAAACCGGTTCTCCTCACGAATGACGGTAATGTGGATATCCGGCATCAGTTTTCTCGAAAGCATTGCAGCGGGCCCGCCGACCCCGCCGCATCCGATAATGACCAGATTTTCCCCTTTTTGCATATTAGCCCTCCTTGTCCGTCAGTTAATTTGAAGCAAGCGTTTACGAGACGATCAATACTGATTCTCTGCAATAAAAATACCAATCAGGCCCTGAATAATTTTTCCTAAATTGAGCGTTTCAATTTTTTGAAGGTTTAATTTTTATTTTGTTTTTAGGTATAAAAAATCCGGGATTCGGTCGCATTTTGCACGCTATTTTTTTTGGCCCCGCCCATCGAACGAGGACGGCTCCAGCTGGAGGCTTTTAATCTTTCGATAGAGCGTGCTGGTATGGATGCCCAAGTCCTTGGCCGCAGCCTTCCGGCTGCCGCTATGCCGACGCAAAGCCTCCTCGATCAGTATTCGCTCCATGGACCTGAGATTTGTTAAGGACCTGGACTCCCCTGCTACCGAATACCCTTTGGGGCGGAGCTCCGGCGGCAGATGCTCCGCTTCGATGAACTCGCCGTTGCACAGCACCGTCGCATGCTCAATAATATTTTCAAGCTCCCTGACATTGCCGGGGTAGTCATACTCCATCAGCAGCTCCTGCACCCTATCCGATATCCCGGAAATACTCCTGCCCTTCAGTCGACTGAACTTGGAAATCAGGTGGTCAATCAAAAGCGGGATATCCTCACGCCGCTCCTTCAGGCTGGGGACCTTTAAACGGATCACCTGGATACGATAATACAGATCCTCACGGAACTTCTCGGAGCGCATCATAGAATGGAGATTCTTGTTTGTCGCCGCCAGTATCCGGACATCCACCTTGACCGTCTTGACCGAACCGAGGGGTTCGAAAGTTTTTTCCTGAAGCACCCGCAGCAGCCGGCTCTGCATGGCAAATGAGATGTCGCCGATTTCATCTAGAAAAATGGTGCCGCCGTCGGCAATGGAAAAGCGCCCCGGCTTGCCTCTTCTGGCATCGGTAAAGGCGCCGGCTTCATAGCCGAAGAGTTCGGATTCCAGAAGCGTATCCGGTAGGGCGGCGCAGTTGATGGCGACAAAAGGCTTTTTTTTGCGGTGCGAGAGGTTATGGATGGCCCTTGCAAAAAGCTCCTTGCCGGTTCCGCTTTCGCCCTCCACCAATACGGTGCTGTCGCTTTCTGCGATTTGCGGTAGTATCCCGAAAAGATTCCTCATTGTGGCGCCACGCCCGATTATATCCTCGAAGGTGTATCGATTCTCCAGCTCCTTTTTCAGCTGCTCGATCTGGGTAATATCCTGAAAAGTTTCCACGCCGCCGATGACCTCGCCCCGACTATCCTTTAAAAGCGCGGCGGAAATCCGGATGGGGATCTTTTCACCGGCACAATTGACGATTTGTGTGGTGACGTTGACAACCGGCTTGCCATCGGCGAGCGTGCGCTTTAATGCGCATGCATTTTCACAAATATTGGCCCGAAAAATATCATAGCAATACCGCCCGATAGCCTTGTCCCGGGCAACGCCCGTTATGATTTCCGCCGCCCGGTTAAAATCAAGGATTTTCCAATTCAAATCCACAGTAAAAACGCCCTCATTGATCGAATCGAGGATCGTATCCCGATGCTCACCGAAATTGTGACGCGCCACGATCCAGTCTCCCCTTCTAAGTAACTTGAAAATATATATTATTATTCCAGAAGCTTAACTCTCTGTCATTTTGAGGAGCAAAAGCGACGAGGAATCTTGATTGTTTAAGATTTCTCGCTGCCGCTCGAGATGACAAAATTGAATGAATCGTCTCAGTGCCTCAATGCCTCAGTGCCTTAGCGCCTTAGTGCCTTTAACCTGTCGCAAAAGTTCCTTTCTGTAAAACTACCGCATCAGCGGAATCAATCGCTTTTTACGAGATTGCCATGGTTGCGTTTTGCAATCATGGCTTAAAAGATTTGTTGCAATTTGCATGCCTTGATTGACCCTGGCGCCCCCTCCTCTTTCTTTGTTTATATTTATTTTATCAAATAGTTATATGAAAAAAGGAAAAAATGGCATGCTAATTGCTCATTTTTGATTTTTTGGTTTAAATTTTGCCGACCGGTTGGATCGGTTGGCTTCTGGTTCGGCTGTAATAACATAAATATCCACAAAATACGGCTTAGCCATGAAAAAGGAGGTGACAAATGTGACGGCATAACGCGAAAGGCTTGTATTCAGCCGTTATGAGTACAGAACTGAATTTTCGAAAAGGAGGAACAAATGCCAAGTTTTGTCATTCAAGAAAAATGTGATGGATGTAAGGGGGGAGAAGTTACTGCTTGTCAGTATATCTGCCCGAACGATCTGATGGTCCTAGATGAAGAATTGATGAAGGCATATAACAGTGAGCCGGATATGTGCTGGGAGTGCTACAATTGCGTAAAAATCTGCCCGACCCAGGCGATTGAGGTCAGAGGGTATGCGGATTTTTGTCCACTGGGCGCCAACTGCATGCCCATGCGGGGCAGCGAGGATATTATGTGGACCGTCAAATTTAGAAGCGGCACCATCAAGCGCTTTAAATTCCCCATTCGAACCATTCCGGAAGGCAGTGTCTCCCCGGATGGCGGCTTTGGCGAAGGCGAGGGATCCCTGGATGATCAGTTGCTATTCACGGAACCGGCATCTCTAAAGGAAAGCAAACTTTGGACACTGAGCGACCATCAATAAGGGAGGAGGTAAACCATGGAAGATTTTGAAACTGTTGAAGTCTCAACCGATCTCTTGATTATCGGTCCGGGCATGGCAGGCGCCGGGGCCTGTGTTGAAGCCGCACACTGGGCGAAAAAAAACAATTTAAAAGTCACGGTAGTGGATAAGGCGGCCATGGAAAGAAGCGGGGCGGTCGCCATGGGGCTTTCCGCCATCAACCAGTACCAAGGCGATAATACCCCGGTTGACTATCTCAGCTATGTGCGGCAGGACCTCATGGGGCTCTGCCGGGACGATCTGGTAATGGATATCTCCCGGCATGTCAATGGCTCGGTGCACATGTTTGAGGGCTACGGGCTTCCCCTGTGGAAGGATGAAAACGGCAATTATGTCCATGAGGGCCGCTGGCAGCTGATGATTAACGGTGAGTCCTACAAGGCTATCGTCGCAGAAGCCGGTAAAACAGCAGTTGATGCAGACAACATTTATGAGCGGGTTTTCATCGTTAAACTGCTGCTGGATAAGAACGACAAAAACCGGGTCTGCGGCGCCATCGGTTTCAGCGTTCGGGAACAAAAAATTTATGTATTCAAATGCAAAGCATGCCTCGTCACGGCGGGTGGGGCCGTCCATGTGTTCAGACCGCGCTCAACCGGAGAGGGCATGGGCCGTGCCTGGTATCCGCCATGGAACGCAGGCTCCAGCTCATATCTGACGACTACCGCCGGGGCTGAAATGAGCTCCCAGGAGGTCGTCTTTATTCCCGGCAGATACAAAGACGGCTATGGTCCGGTCGGCGCTTGGTTCCTGCTTTTTAAAGCGGCGGCGACGTCGGCGTCCGGGGTCAATTACATGGCCGAGGGCGCGGCTGAAGGCGGAGAACTGCATAATTGGCCGCCCTACGGAGAGGTCAAACCGATCCCCACCTGCCTGAGAAACCACCTGATGATGCAGAAAATGTACTCCGGCGATGGACCGATCCTCATCCATACGGACAAGGCGATCGCCAAACTGGCCGAACAGGCACCGGATGAAAAAGCCTATAAAAAAGAGCTGAAAAAACTTGAAGCTGAGGCCTGGGAGGATTTCCTCGATATGACCATCAGTCAGGCGGTGCTCTGGGCGTCAAAAGACGTCTATCCGGAGGAAGGGCCCTCTGAGATTATGCCATCCGAGCCCTATTTCATCGGCTCCCATTCAGGGGCATCCGGTGCGTGGACAAGCGGTCCGGCGGATATCCAGACCGACGAATCCAAGTCCGACTACTTCTGGGGCTACAACCGGATGACCACTGTAAACGGCTTGTTCTCAGCCGGTGACGGCGTCGGCAACTCGAGCCATAAATTCTCCTCCGGGTCGTTCACCGAAGGTCGGATTGCCGCCAAGGCCGCCATCAAATACTGCGTGGAGAATCCGGAAATGCCGGAGGCGGATGCGGATAAAGTTGAAAAAATCAAACAGGATATCACCATTCCGCTCAAGGTCCATGAAGAAAACAGCCCCTACACCACGCTGGGCGCCAATAAAAGACGCTATGATATGCCGGTAGAAGAGGTCAACCCCTACTATATTACTCCCAAAATGGCCATGTTCCGCTTGAATAAGATCATGGACGAGTATGTCGCGGGCTGGGGAAACCAGTATAACTGTTCGGCGACTTCACTAAACATCGCTTTGGAAGAGTTAAAACGCCTTAAAGAGGATCTCTCCAAGCTGTCTGCGCGTAATCTTCATGAATTGATGCGGTGCTGGGAGAATGTTCACCGGGTCCAAATTGCTGAAGCCCATACCCGGCACAAGCTCTTTCGGGAAGAAACGCGCTGGCCGGGGTATTATTACCGAACGGATTTTCCAAAAATGGAAGAAGACAAATGGGGCAATGTCTTTGTCAACTCCGTTTACGACGAGGAAAAAGACGAGTTCCAAATGTTTACCCGGCCCAAATACAGCCTGGTCAATATCCAAGAAGTCGTTGGGATGTAACCATTAAATCACGATGTGATGCTCTGTAGAAATGCCATACAGACATCCTCCTAGGCAGCCGCACAAACCTCGTCCATTTGTGCGGCTGCCAAAAAAGTGGTCATGCAGACACCCAAGGAGACACTCGAATGAAGCCGACGACCCATGCTAACCCAAAATCGGTTGAAAAGGTTAATGAAACCCC
>JAGXLR010000263.1 GCA_018334555.1 Desulfobacterales bacterium | reverse complement strand
GTACAGCTAAGTACGCTGCATTCCTCGGGATTTTGCGCGCCCCCGGATCTTAGCTGGGGCTTGAACTTTTTACTTTGCCATCCTAAAATCGATTTTTTACGAGATTGTCTTTATTATTTTATCATGATCCGTCTGAAATTTGTATCCCCTTTTTTTCCCGTTTGTCACGGGCAGCAGGACTTTAAGCGATGTCCCTTTATCCGGACCCCCGGATATATCGATCTTACCGCCGAAGGCATTGACCCGCTCCCGTATCCCGAGCAAACCGAATGACTCGCCGTCCTTGGCATGGGCCTCTTTTATCCCGACCCCGTTGTCGCTCACCCGAAAATCGATCCAACCGCCGGCGTGTTCGAGTTGAACGAACGCCTCCGTAGCCCCGGAATGCCTGGCCACATTTGTCAATGCCTCCTGAAATATCCTGAAGATAGAGATACAAAGCTCATCGCAGACGCCGTCATTGGCAAAAACCATGCCTTTGATGTTGGACCGGCAGTCAATACCGGTTCGCCTTCTGAAATCATCCAGGTACCACTCAATTGCGGCTTCGAGCCCGAGATCGTTTAATATTTCGGGACGCAACCGGCTGGAGATCCGTTTGACGGACTGTATGGCCTCATCGGCCATTTCTGTCGTCGCTTCGATCTTATCCAGCAGCGCGTCCGGATCTCCTCCCGATAAGCGTCTTTTCAACCAGGAGAGGTCGAACTTGATTGCCGTCAATGCCTGCCCCAGGTCATCATGGACCTCGCGGGCAATGCCCGTGCGCTCCTGCTCCCGGGCCGCTTCCAGATGCTTGGAAAGATTCTGCAGCTCCTCGTTGGATCGGCGCAATGCCTCTTCGGCCTGCTTGCGGGTTGTTATATCCCGGCCGACCAGTTGAATGCCGGTCAATTGCTCCCCGTGATAGATGGGGATGGCCATCCATTCAATAATGATTTCCGAGCCGTCCTTTTTGGCCATCCGCCCCTCCAGGCTCCCCGATGCCTTTCCCTTACCGATCCGGTCGATATATTCCACCATTGCGGCATATCCGTCGGCCCCCATGAGCGCTTCCGGATGCCTATTCATCAACTCGCTGCTGGAATATCCCAGTATGCGTTCAGAAGACGGCGACCAGTAGAAAGGGGCGCCGCTGTTATCGACGAGTACGACGATATCCGAACATCTTTCTGCAAGCCCTCTGTACTTGGCCTCACTCTCCTGAAGCTGTTCCTCCCTTTCCTTCCAGTCCGAAATATCTTTTAATGACCCATCAACGCCCGATATATTGCCGAACCCATCATAAACCGCATGGGCGGTAACGCTGGCCCAGAAAACGGATCGATCCCACCGCCGCAACCTGAGCTCACAATCCTTGACATAGCCGTTTTCCATTAATCGCCGCCGAAATAGGACGCCGTCTTCGGAATTCGCGTAGCTTTTCCGGGGATTTTGGGTCAGCAGCGCCTCCTTGCTCGGACAACGAAATATTTTCAGGCAGGCCTGGTTGGCATCAATGATCCTACCATCCAGGCTCGCTTGGTAAAGCCCTACGGGTATGCCTTCAAACAGGTAACGGTACTTCTCTTCGCTGATCCGAAGCGCCGCTTCCGCTTCGCGCTGTTCTGTCACGTCGCGGGTAATTCCGCCAAATTTACGGATATTGCCCTGGGCATCCCCGATTAGTGATACCGACGTCTCAAGATACCGGACCGTTCCGTCTTTTTGCACAATCCGCCAGTTACACCCTTTGGCGCCGCTGCCCGTGGCGAATACCCGGTTGAAGGTTTTAAAAACCAAATTGATGTCTTCGCTCGACACGAAGGCGCGATAGCTCAGCCCGATCAATTCGGACCGGGCATATCCAAGAATCTCACAAAGGGACTCGTTGAAAAAAGTGAGGTTGCCATGAAGGTCCACCTCATAGTAGCCATCCTCGATATTATTCAATATCGCCCGGTACTTCGTCTCGCTTTCCTGAAAGGCAATCTCGGCGTTTTTCCGATCGGTGACATCCCGACCCACCTGGACGACGCCTTCGAACGCCTGGTTTTCATTAAACATCGGAAAGCTCCTGATGTACCAGCACCGGCCGTCCGGGGTTTGCGCCTGCAGTTCCTCGGGGGTCTTGGTTTCAAACGTTTTTAATACGGGACAGTAACTGCAGGCCGTATCACTCTGAAACCAGCATTGATGACAGGGCATCGAAAGGAGGGCCTCTTTTGAATAGCCGGAGGCATCAATGAGGGCCTGATTGACCCAGGTCGGTTTCATGTTTGGTGTCAAATAAACGGCGACGATATCCGCTAGACCGTTTAAAATGGTCGTTTCGATTCTTTGAGCGGCGTCCCTTGGAAACCACGAAAATTCATATGTGGACTTACTGAAAGCCATTATTGATTCTTCCATAAAGATATATTCGGAAGTTTGACACTCTCGTAAAAAGTCAATTTTGACAATCTCGTAAAAAGCGATTTATTGCGCTGGCGCACCATTTTTGCAGAAAATAACTCTGAAAAGCGTCCGCATTGTCATTTCGAGCGGTAGCGAGAAATCTTTAACAATCAAGATTCCTCGTCACTTTCGTTTCTCG
>JAGXLR010000141.1 GCA_018334555.1 Desulfobacterales bacterium | reverse complement strand
CCGGTTTTTTCTGATGCGGGAGATGGCCTTCGGCCTGGATGCCAACTTTTCGGAAGAAGCGTTGATCCAACGGATTAATTCGGATCTGGCCAACGATCTCGGCAACCTTTTCTCCCGGGTGCTCGGCATGTTTCACAAATACTTCAAAGGGGTGATTCCGCCGGTCGATGCAGACATGCAGGCAAAGATCGGCCCGGAGCTCTCTCTGCCTGCGGAAACCGCGATTGAGGCCTATCAAACGGAAATGGCGGATCTCCATTTCCACAAGGCGACCGCCGCCATCTGGGAATATATCAGCTGTATGAACAAATTCGTGGATGCGTCCGCCCCCTGGGAGCTGGCCAAACAACCGGATGAAAAAAAGCGGCTGGAGGCGGTCATCTATAATCTGCTCGAGGGCCTGCGGGTCATTGCCGGCCTCCTTTATCCGGTGATGCCGGATACCGCACGGACCATGTGGGCCCATTTGGGTTTTGATATGGAGGAAAACGAGTTTTTCTCCATTGCGGCCATCAGGCAATGGCCGGCACTTGCGCCCGGAACGAAGCTGCCAAAAGCGGTTTCCCTGTTCCCGCGTATCGAGCAAAAAAAATCGGGGGCCCAAGAACCCGCACCGGAAAAAAAGGCCGCCCCTGAATCCAAACCTGAAATTTCTATCGATGACGTTGCCAAACTCGACCTGCGGGTGGCCACGGTGACTTCGGCCGAGGCCGTGCCGAAAACCGACAAGCTGCTCAAATTGACCGTTGATCTGGGCGGGGAGGAGCGGACCGTCGTAGCGGGGATTGCCAAAAACTACAGTCCGGCGGCTATCACCGGCAAACAGGTGATCCTCGTGGCCAATCTAAAGCCCGCGAAATTAAAAGGGGTCCGATCCGAAGGTATGCTGCTGGCGGCCACAGGAGAGGATGGGGCCACGGTGGCAACGGTTGAAAAGCCGGTCGCGCCGGGGACGGTTTTGAAATAGAGAAGAATGGCTATGGATTTATCGGCAAAGCGGGCGGCAAAATACTTATGAAACCCGCCAAGGAGGTTTCATGACAAACTATTCCGGAAATGACCATCGGCCCTTCCCGGCCTTCGGCGATACGGACCATCCGCTGGAAAACAAGGCGATCAAGGACCAGCTTCTGATCAAGGACCGGGCTATCGCCTCGTCCGTTCAGGGCATCGGCATTGGCGATCTGGAGGGAAACGTCATCTATGTCAACAATGCGGCGCTTCGTATGTGGGGCGCGGAGGATGCAAGCGAAGTGCTGGGCATCTCCTCGCTCGAATTCGCACAGGACGAGGGGGAAGCCCTCCGGGTGATGACCGCCGTTCTGGAAAACGGCAGCTGGGAGGGAGAAATCGCCGGATACCGAAAGGACGGATCCCCCATCATCGTCTATCTTTCCGCCAGCCTGGTCTATAATGATGCCGGCGAGCCCATCTGCACCATGGACTCCTTCATTGATATCACCGAAAGCAAAAAAATAGAGGAAGAGCTCCGAATCAAGGACTTCGCCATCGCCTCCTCCATCAACGCCATTGTCATCGGCGACCTGGAGGGCAATATCACCTATGTAAACCATGCGTTTCTGGACATGTGGGGAACCGACGACATGTCCGAAGTCATGGGGCGATCCGCGGTCAGCTTTGCCAAGGACGCCGATCAGGCCCTTGAAATCATGTCCCTGATAGTGCAGGGAGGCAGCTGGTACGGTGAAATAGAAGGGCTCAAAAAAGACGGCACACCGATCACCGTCCTTCTTTCGGCCAATCTCGTCACAGATGCAAACAATACGCCGGTCTGCATGATGGGCGCGTTCGTCAATATCACCGACCGCAAGAGGGCCGAGAAAGATCTCGAAAAGGCCTATGAAGAGCTCGAAATCCGGGTTGCCGAAAGAACCCATGAACTGGTCGCCGCCAATGAACGGCTGCTGGAAGAAATCGAGGAAAGAAAAAAAATCGAAACCTCTCTGCGAAAGACGGAAGAAAACCTGCGGGATCAGTCCTTAAACCTCCAGGAGACCAATACGGCGCTCAAAATTCTGCTAAAACAGCG
The DNA here is from genome assembly GCA_018334555.1 of Desulfobacterales bacterium. Lineage (GTDB taxonomy): Bacteria > Desulfobacterota > Desulfobacteria > Desulfobacterales > Desulfosalsimonadaceae > M55B175. The sequence goes on along the minus strand of JAGXLR010000141.1, from coordinate 5,893 downwards.
GGAACAGGACAAGGAGGACCTTGAAGAGAAGGTCATGGCCAATGTCAAGTCGCTTATTCTGCCGTATATCGAAAAACTGAAAAGCACCCCGACCTCCCGCTCCCAGCAAACCTATCTGGAAATTCTGGAAAACAATGTCGAGGACATGGTCTCGCCCTACATGAAAAAGTTGTCCGCCCAGTATCAGCAATTAACCCCGATGCAGATCCAGGTTGCCGATCTGGTAAAAGCCGGAAAAACCACCAAAGAAATCTCCGAACTGTTGAATCTCTCTGACCGGGCCATTGAGTTCCATCGCAACAATATCCGGGATAAACTGGGGCTGAAAAATAAAAAGCTCAATCTGCGCTCCTATTTGCTTTCCCTATCCTCCTGAAAACCCGGCAGCCCGGCGCCCCGGGCCGACAGGTGCCCCCTGCGGGGGGTTCAGACACTGTCGCAACTTACTGAAACGCATGCATACGTTGATAAAAAAGGCTTTTCCACTGAACAAAAACGGTTTGACAGGCGCCGGGGATGCCGGTAAAGTAAACAACAACGGTTGCTCCGGGAACCGGCCCATAAAAGCGCATGGGACGGGCCATAAAATAAGCCTCTGCAAGCCCCCAACAACCATTTAAGATAAAAAAGCGAAATGTTCAAGCGCTCCAAGTTAAATACCCGCATCTATGCGCCGAGGAATCGCTGGCGCGACTATCAGGTCAAACTTCGAAAGCAATCGGCCAAACATAAGGCCCTGCAAAGGCTGCCGCGCTATCTGCTCGTTTTGGCCGTGCTGCTTGTCTTAACCCAAGGCACCTTCTGGCTGTTGGGCTGGCGTATCTCCCAGCCGGAGACGTCTGCGAACCGGCTATCAAACCTGCCGCCCCGCCCGCTGGATCAGTCCGTTCTTTGTCGGCTTCTTGCCGAGCAGCCGTTGTCAAAGGTTACCGGAAAAAAATTTGATCTGGAGACCGTGCTGCGAGATTATCACATGGAAACCAGCATTGTCCCTTCGCTGCAGAAGGCCATAGAGGACAATATCGACCGGAAGTACGCCAAGTATTTCGGGCTCGTGGCCATGGATCCGCCTACGGGAAAGGTCCTTGCCATGATAAGCTTTGATAGAACCGGCGGGAACGCCAACGTATGCACGCGCGCCGATTTTCCCGCCGCCAGTCTGTTTAAAATCGTCACCGCCGGGGCCGCCATTGAGGAATGCGGATTCCAATCCGGTACGCCGGTGGCGTATAACGGAAAAAAGCACTCGCTTTACAAATCCCAACTCAAACCCATAGACAACAAATATACCAATCACATTACGTTTGCGAACTCCTTTGCCGATTCGATTAATCCGGTATTCGGCAAAATTGGTATCCACCGGCTGAAAAAAGACGGACTTGAAAAATATGCCGAATCTTTCGGCTTTAACCGCGCCATCGCTTTTGACCTGCCGGTCTCCAAGAGCCCGCTGAGCATACGCAATGAGCCCTATAACTGGGCGGAAATCGCCTGCGGCTTTAACAAAAAAACGCTGATATCCCCTTTGCATGCGGCTGTGTTGGTGGCCGGTATCGTAAATGGCGGTAAACTAATGGGCCCCACCCTGATAGATATCGCCCATGAGAATAATCAGCGGGTCTATCAAGCCCGCCCCCTGGTGTTAAACCGGGCGGTATCGCCCGATACGGCGAATGTATTGAAAAGACTCATGCATTCAACGATAACCGAGGGGACCGCCAGAAACACCTTCCGCTATTGCCGGCGGGACAAGGTCCTGTCACGGCTATATATCGGCGGGAAAACCGGCTCCATCAACAATAACCCGGAGAAGATTAAGTATGACTGGTTTGCCGGGTTCGCCGAAGAAACGAACGGGTCCAAAAAACTCGCGATAGCCGTATTCGTGGCGCACAAGGACTACATCGGCAAACGGGCGGCCGCCTATGCGAAAACGGCTTTCAAACAATACTTCAAAAAACCTTCAATCGATTCAAGCGCATAAAACGGGGCGTATGAGAACAAACAGACGGATTTTTAAAAGGCTCGCCGGAATTGTTTCCCTCTTGGGGGGATTGCGTATATATCTTGGCAAACACATCAGCCGCGTACCGGCGGGTTCGATCGTTTTGTTTCCCTGTGCCACAAATATCTGCCCGTGCGGTATCACCGGCATTGTCGCCATAAAAACCCGGGATGGGTCCGTTCCAGATTTCGCCATGCCGCCGGTGGCGGACATGATTCGTCAAATCGGCCGCGCTTCAGGCGGGATTGACGAAGCGGCTGAAAATGCCATAGGGGCCGATTACCTGGGCGGCGAAGCGTTGGTCGAGGATCTTTATGCAGCCATTCGGTCGCTTAAAAGCCGGTCCGCGTTTTATCACATGTTTACCCATCCGGAAGAAAGACGGATGCTTGAGGGGTTCTCGGAGCAGCTGGGGGGGATCATTGACACGGAAAGCCAACGGCTCAACCGACTGATGGGCCGTTTGACGCCCGAACGCGTCGAAATCATGTCTCAAAGAATCGAGCGCCTCAAAGATACGGCATGGTGTGTTAATACGGAGCTCATCGACAATATTGACAAGGTCTCCTTGCTGCAGGGCGACGCCGGTTCGCCCCCGGCCATGGCGACCGTTGCCGCGCTGAAGAATATCAATGCGGTATTAAACAGTATTGACCGGCTCGAGGTGCGGGGGCGGGATTCCGCCGGAATCTCACTGCTGTTCATAATGGATCGCCCGGACTATGAAGCGTTCAGGGAGCAGCTTGATGCGCAGGGGCTTACGGCGGACTTCGACTCCCGCCAGAGCTTCAATACGATAAGCAACCGCTCTATTTCCGTCAATGAGGCCTCCCCCGATGTAACCGAGGCCGCGGCATCGCTTGCCATTACATATAAGGTGGCTGCGGAAATCGGCGGCCTCGGGGAGAACATTGCCTGTATCCGCCGCCAGATTGTAGAGGACCCGATCTTAAAGCAGGTCCTCAAGACCCCCTTCCGCTACCATACCGTCTCCGCCCATACCCGATGGGCATCGATCGGCGCGATCAACGAGGCCAACTGCCACCCGGTGGACAACCGCACCATGACGGAAACCGCCAATACAAACGGCATTATCCATATCTGCTTGAACGGGGATATCGATAACTATCAAACGATCAAGGCCGGCTATGCCGCTCGCGGAATTCAAATACCGCCCGAGATTACCTGCGACACCAAGATTATCCCGATACACATTCAATCCTATCTATCCCGGGGCTATCCCATTGAAACCGCCTTTCGCCTGGCGGTAAATGATTTTGAAGGCTCCCACGCCATTTCCATGCATACGGACCTGGCGCCCGGCAAACTCTTCCTGGCGTTAAAAGGCAGCGGGCAGGCCATTTTTGTCGGGCTCGCCGAAGATCACTACATCCCCTCCTCAGAAATCTACGGTCTGGTTGAAGAAACCGCCGATTACCTGAAGCTCGACGGCGGCGCGTCCCATTCCGATGCCGACGGCAACCCGGTTTACGGACAAATCTTCATCGTCGACCAGTCGTCTGCCGGCGGCCTCGATGGGGTGCGGGCCATGCGCTATGACGGCACCCCCGTTGATCTGACAGCGGATGATATCCGCCGGACCCCGCTCACGTCCCGGGATATCGACCGGCAGCATTTCAACCATTATTTTTTAAAAGAGATATCAGAATCCCCGGTGTCCGTCCGAAAGACCCTTGAGAACCGATGGAAAATTATCGAAAACGGCGGCTCCAGATATGTCCTGACCCTGGACGCCTCCATGGTACCGACGGGGCTGGTATCCGCATTGAAAGCCGACGCCATCCGCCGGATTCTCTTTATCGGCCAGGGAACCGCCGGCGTTGCGGCCCAGGCCTGCGCAGATATCATGCGCTTCTACTTGAAAAATCCCGCCATCCAGGTGGAGGCCCTTAAATCCTCGGAGCTCAGCGGATTTATTACTGAAACCGACAATCTGAGGGAAACCCTGCTGGTCCCTATCAGCCAATCCGGCACGACAACCGATACCAACCGGACGGTGGACATGATGAAACAGCTCGGCGCCTGGGCGATCGGTATCGTCAACCGCCGGGATTCGGATATGACCTTTAAAGTGGACGGCGTGATTTATACCAGCAGCGGCCGGGATATCGAAATGTCGGTGGCCTCCACCAAGGCCTTTTACTCCCAGATCATCGCGGGCGCGCTTCTGGGCCTGTATCTCACCCAATTGACCGGACGGCGCAATGATGCGTTCATATCCCATGAAATCAAACAGATGCTTGAAATGCCCGGAAAAATGGAGACGGTTCTCGCCGCCGCCGATCGCATCCAATTCTCAGCCCAGCGCCTGGCCGTACAGCGCACGTATTGGGCGGCGGTCGGCAGCGGGCCGAACAAATCCGCCGCGGATGAAATCCGGATTAAATTGAGCGAGCTCTGCTATAAAACCATTTCATCCGATTTCGTGGAGGATAAAAAACACATCGATCTCTCCTCAGAGCCGCTGATTTTTGTCTGTGCCGCGGGCTCGCGCCGCAGTGTGGTGGGGGACATCATCAAAGACACGGCCATTTTCCGTTCCCACAAGGCCCTGCCGGTAGTCATTGCCGATGAACACGAGGACCGCTTTGACCCCTACGCAGCGGACGTCATTCACGTGCCCACGGTCAGCGAGCATTTTGCGCCGATTTTAAATACCCTTGTGGGGCATATCTGGGGCTATTATGCGGCGCTGGCCATTAACGAGGGCTCCCGATTCCTCTACGATTTCCGGCAGGATCTGCAGGATACCATCCACCGGTTGACCGAAGAGCAGATGGATATATTTGAAATCGCTTTGGAAAAAAGCTTCAGGGAAAAAATCGTCCATTTTTATACCGAGTTCCGTAAAAAACAGGCCAATAATGACCTGCCGTCGCCCCTGGGCATAAAAGGGGCCACCAACCTGACGCTCCTGCTTAAATACCTGGCCGGTCGTCTGCCGCTCTCTGATTTTGAAATCGATTTCGGGGTTAAAGGCACGGCCAAGAACATGTTTGAAAAGCTGTTCGAATCCCTCGGCGAAGCCATCAACTGTCTGGCCCGGCCCATTGATGCGATCAAGCACCAGGCAAAGACCGTCACCGTGGGAACCAGCCGGATCGAGGAAAAAGCCGAGGGCGTTTTGTTTGACGTGTTAGGCGAACACGAATTCAGCATCGCCCAGCTCTCTATCTCCAATATCATGGTGCTGCGCAACCTTCAGCTGATCATTTCCGGCATCAAAGGGCTGACCCTTTACCAGGTCTCCGGCGTTAACCTGTTGGGCGAGCCGACAGATGAGACCCGAATCCGGATAATCAAAAAGGAAGGCACATCAAACGAAATTCAATCGCGCGCCGAGGGGGACAACACCCTGAAAGGCACCAAAAAAATTATCGTCAGGCAGGGCAACGTCTACATCGGCAAAGGCCGAAGGGACGAGCGGAGCCTTGTCATCATACCGATTATTTCCACCGATCCCAACCGCCCGAATACCATTGAATACCTGATGCTGCTGGAAATCGCATTCAAAGCGGACGTCGATCTGGCCTCCAAAGTAAAGGCCCTTGGCGGCAAGCACGAGCACATCAAGAACCTGGTCCAGGAGAATAATATCAAATGGGAGGATAGGTTCCTTGAGCTCATTGATATGAGCGAACTCTTCGGCCGCTCCGCGGAAAAGGTCAGCGAGATGATCCTCAATCAGCTTTTATAACGGGCAACCTAAATTGAGCGTTTCAATTTTTTGAAGATTTAATTTTTGACAATCTCGTAAAAAGCGATTTATTGCGCTGGCGCCCCATTTTTGCAGAAAGTAACTCTGAAAAGCGTCCGCATTGTCATTTCGAGCGGTAGCGAGAAATCTTTAACAATCAAGATTCCTCG
>JAGXLR010000140.1 GCA_018334555.1 Desulfobacterales bacterium | reverse complement strand
GTTGACAGTTTTTTGGCTGGCGCCGCAGGCCGTTCGTGCAGCCGACACTGAAAAAACACAGCTCTACCTGGTCAGCACCGGAAACGGGGACCCGGCCAACATCACCCTGAAGGCCGTCAACACCATCAAGGATTCCGATATCGTTTTCTGCCGGAAGCGGACCCGGGATAAGTTCCCGATTCTTTTGCAGGGAAAAGAAATCCATGATCCGGGATTCGGGATTTTCGCGGTCTATGGCAAAACCCGCGAAGCGGTCAAAAACAACAAGCGCTTTGACTATGACGAGAAAATGGCCCAGTTTGAAAAAATTTCCGGAATTATCCGGGATGCGGTTAAACAGGGCAAGACCGTATCCGTGCTCTGCAGCGGGGATCCGACCATTTACGGGCCGAATATGTGGTACATGGAAGCCTTTAAAGATCTCAATCCCGACATTGTAACCGGCGTCAGCAGCTTTAATTCGTCCAATGCCGCGCTGGAAAAAGGCGTTACCTCAGGCATCAAGGCGCATTCGGTTATTCTGACGGCCACCTTCGGCCGGAAGGACTACCAGGGGCCGGACCGGATTGAAAGCCTTGCCCGGCACCAGGCCACCATGGCGTTTTTTACCATGTTTATGGATATGGAGAAGGTGGTCAAAAAATTAAAAACCCACTATCCCGAGGACACGCCGGCCGCCATTGTCAAACACGCCGGCTACCCGGACAAGGAAAAAGTCATTATCGGCACGCTGGATACCATTATGGACAAAATCGCGGACGAGGACCTCGCATTCGAATACATGTTCTATGTCGGCGATTTTCTGGCGAATCGGTATAAAACAGCTGAATAAACCCATTGATTTTAAAAGGAGTAAAGCAAATGAAAAAATACACATTGACGACAGCCCTGAGCCTTATGGCTTTTTTTCTGATGGCCGCATCCGCGCAGGCGCATATGCTCTGGCTGACCCCGGATAATACGTCGCCAAAACCGGGGGAAACAGTGACCCTCACCATCGGGTTCGGCCACCACTATCCCCAGGGAAAAATGGAAAAGGAGGGGCGGCTTCAGCGCGTCTACGCCGTTTCCCCGGACGGCAGGGAAATCGATTGCCAGGCGCTTTCCCCGTCCACCTATACGTTTACCCCTGAGCAGAAAGGCACCTACTGGCTATATGCGGCGATGAAGCCCGGGTTCGTATCCAACACCACCCAGGGCCGCAGCCTGGGCAACAAACAGACTCTGGAAAACGTAGTGTCCTGCTTTGCCTTTCGGATATCGGCCATGACCCCAATCCGGTGCGGGGACGGGCAATGGCGGCCCGCCAAAGCCGACGCCTATGAACTGGAAGTGATCCCTGCCGACGATCCGGCAAAGATTGCCAAGGGGGATATGATCGCCATGAAAGTATTATTTAAGGGGAAGCCGCTAGCCGGCGCCTCCGTCATACCGGCGGCCGCTGATGCGGAGCATCCTCAAGGGCATGACCAAGGGCACGATCATGGGTCCGACGCAGTCGAAACCGATGCTGACGGCATTGCCCGGATCAAACTGACGTCCGACGGCCCTTGGATGTTCACCGCCAGACATAAAATGCCGTACCCGAATAAGGAGTTGTGCGATACGTTTTCATACTGCACCTCACTGACATTTGATTTCTAAAGCAGTATTATTTTTGACGCAAAACATAAAGGACCCATTAAAAATGAAGCCGAATAGCAAAATCACCTACAGCCTTATAAAAATTGGATTAATCGGTCTTCTCTGCCTTTTTATGATACAGGCCGGCCGGATTGACGGCCATGCTGCGGCGCAAGAGAAAACGGCGGGGCAATTCTACATGGTCAGCGTGGGCGTCGGCGATGCGGACCTGATTACCGTGCGTGCCATAGAGACCATTAAAAAATCGGACATTATCATCTGCCGCCCCGGCACCCGAAAAACATTTTCCAGATACCTGGACGGCAAAACCTTCTGGAAAGGCGCATTCCATGCATGGCGGACCCACGACCAGGACTGCGCTGAAATAAAAGATCCGGACAAACGCGAAAAATGCCGAAAGGAACGGGCCGTGCGCGAAGCGCTGATGGCCAGAATCCGCGCCGCCATCCAGAATGGAAAAACGGTGTCGGTGCTGGGCAGCGGGGACTTGTTTATTTACGGCGGGCCGTACCGGTGGTACCGGGATGAGCTGCAAGACCTGGATGTAAAAACTATCCCGGGCGTGAGCTGTTTGAACGCCGCCAATGCCGTTATCGGCAAAGACATAATGCGCGGAAAGACCATGCATTCGGCCGTTCTGACCCATTACCGGGACATTGACAAAGTGGCCGAGAATCAGCCGACGTTGATCATTTTTACCATGCACACGGCGTTTGCCGATATCGTAGATAAACTGAAGACCTATTATCCCCCGAAAACCCCCATCGCGATCGTGTTCTATGCGGGATACAAGCAAAAAGAGAACAAGATCGCCGGCCGCCTGGATACGATCCTTGAAAAAACCAAGGGGATGGATTTTCCCTTTGAGCACCTGGTCTATGTCGGGGATTTTATGGAATAAACGCCCACTCCGACATGGTTGTTCAGGCAATGCCGGAATTGGAATGCCGGCCGACAACCTGAAACTTGAAACCTTGTGTGTTGCACACGCAACTGCGAACTGTGAGCCTTATGAAAAACAGACTCAACGGCAATGGCCTGAGGCGCGAGATCGGGCTTTTTACCGCAACCATTCTGGTCATTGCCAACATGGTGGGCACCGGCATCTTTACCACCACCGGATATATTATGACCGAGTTAAACAATCCACACTCGCTGCTTTTGTGCTGGTTTGTAGGCGGCATATTTGCGCTTTGCGGGGCGCTTTGCTACGGCGAACTGGGCTCCCGATTCCCCCGGGCCGGCGGGGAGTATGTATTTCTGCGGGAGAGCTTCGGCAAGTCCATGGGCTTTCTTTCCGGCTGGATATCGCTGATCGTCGGATTTTCAGCACCCATCGCCGCAGCGGCCATCGCCTTTGCCACCTATTTGTTCCATGCCCTGTCCATTCCCGCAAGCCCCGGGATAACGCTTTCCGTCGCCGGCTTTCACATGGCCACGTTTTCCTGGGTTAACCTGGTGGCCGTAGGAATGATAATTGTTTTTTCCCTGGTGCATTATCACAGCCTGGCCACCGGCAGCCGGGTCCAGAACGGTCTGACCCTTTTTAAAATCTGCCTGATCATCGTTTTTATCATTACAGGATTCCTCTTCGGCAACGGATCGGCCCGACATTTTGTTCCTGCGGGCGGATCAGAGGGAATTTCCATGGAGGCGTTTGCGGTTTCGCTGATCTTCGTGGCGTTTGCCTATTCCGGCTGGAACGCGGCCGCCTACCTTGGCGGGGAGATCAAAGAACCCCGGCGCAACATCCCGGTCTCACTAGTAGTGGGCACGCTGGTGGTAATCTGCCTGTATCTGCTGCTAAACGGCATCTATGTCTATGCCATGCCGGCGGATCAGATGGGCGATGTACTGGACGTGGGCGCCAAGTCCGCCGTCTTTCTGTTCGGGGACCATATCAGCCGCTATTTCAGCGGTGCCGTTGCTTTAGGGATTCTATCCGTATTAAGCGCCATGATCATGACCGGCCCCCGGGTCTATTTTGCCATGTCCAAAGACGGCGTTTTTTTTACCCTGTTCGCCCGGTTGAACAAAAAACGCCATACCCCGGCCGCCTCAATTTTTCTGCAGGCCGCAATTGCCATTGTTATGGTGGTGACCGCTACCTTCAACGAGCTGTTGATATACATCGGGTTTACTCTGTCCATTATCGCAATGCTCACGGTATTGGGAATGATGTGGCTGAGACATACCCGTCCGGATGAAACCGGCGCTTACAAAACACTTGGATATCCGTTCACGCCGCTTTTGTTTGTTCTGGGCAACCTCTGGATCGTTATCTTTTCCATTAAAAGCCGGCCACTGAATGCCCTGTTCGGCCTTACGACGATTCTGGGGGGGATTCTGGTTTACGCCTGGTTTGCCTTTAACGAAAAACGGCGTGCCGGTATGACAACACAGGAGATCGGATGATGCGCACCTATTTGAAAAGAACACCGCTAACCAAAGCCGGATGGTTATACCTGATCATCGGCGTCATTTTGATGGTTTATGCGGGGCCGGCCCTTGGCCACGGGGTCCAGGGGCGTATAACGCCGCAAACCGGCATGCAGGTCAATGCCTCCTATGACGACGGCGAGCCCATGGCGTATGCCGCCGTCGAGGTAACCCATGCGGATGAAAAGCTGCCCTTTCAAACCGGACGGACCGACCGGAACGGGTGCTTCGTCTTTCTGCCGGACAAGCCTGGCGACTGGCGGGTCGTTGTCAACGACGGGATGGGGCATCAGCTGTCATTGACCACCCAGCTTGACAAGAATCTGGAATTAAATAAAGAATCCGGCCCTGAAAAAACTTATGGCGCCCTATCCAGGCCTGAAAAGGCATTGATGGGGATTGCGATTATTTTCGGTCTATCAGGCGTATTTTTCTGGTGGCGCGGCCGAGCGGAGATGCGAAAAGTCCGGGACGCAAAAAAGACAGTCTCGTAAAGAGCTCTCTATTCCGCCGCGGCGGTATTTTTGCAGAGACTAACTCAAAAATTTATATATTGTCATTTCGAGCGTTAGCGAGAAATCTTTAACCATAAGATTCCTCGTCACTTTCGTTCCTCGGAATGACAACGGCGCAACATACCAGAATAATAAAATATATTAAGGAACAAGACAATGCATATATCAGAAGGCGTTTTATCCGCCCCCGTGCTGGCGGGCGGCGCAGCTTTCGCCGTCGCCGGCATCGCGGTAGGACTTAAAAAACTTGATAATAACCGAATTCCACAGGCCGGCATACTGGCTGCGGCCTTTTTCGTGGCTTCACTGGTGCATGTGCCCATCGGGCCATCCAGTATGCACCTGATACTAAACGGCATCGTAGGGCTGCTCATGGGCTGGGCCGCCTTTCCGGTAATCGCGGTGGCCCTTGTGCTGCAGGCCATTTTATTCCAGTTCGGCGGCATCACGTCCCTTGGAGTGAACACGATTATCATGGCCGGACCGGCGGTGTTGGGCTACTACCTCTTCACCCCGTTTATCGCAAGGGGCCATACCACAGCCATGGCCGGCGCGTTTGCCTGCGGATTCACAGCGGTCCTGGTTTCCGCGCTGATCGCCGCCGCCGCCCTGATGCTGACGGGTGAAGCCTTTCTGGAGGTATCGGCGGCGCTGGTTGCCGCCCATATCGTTGTCATGATCATCGAAGGGATCATCACCATGTTCTGCGTGGCATTTTTAAAAAAGGTGCAGCCGTCCATGCTTTCAATCGGCTGAGCCCTAACTTAAATCTTAGGAGAAAACGTTTAGCCCATGTTAAGTGAAACTTTTGCATTCGGCGACAGTGCGATCCATCGGCTGGACCCGCGGCTTCGGGTGGTTTTTGCCGGGCTGTTAAGCATATTAACCGCCATATTGAACCGGTTTCCTGCGGTTATCTTTGCCGTTTTTCTGGCGCTTGTCCTGATCGGCGCGTCCCGCCTACCGGTGCGCCAGGTACTGGCCCGGCTTGCCGTGGTAAACGGGCTGGTGCTATTTATATGGCTGATTCTGCCCTGGACGTTTGAGGGGACGCCGGTTGTGGAAATCGGGCCGCTGGTCGGATCCTGGGAAGGCATCCGCCTGTGCGCGCTGATCACGCTGAAATCAAACGCCATCATACTGGCCCTGATTGCGCTTGTCGCCACCATGCCGGTGGCGACCCTGGGGTATGCGCTGCACCATCTGCATCTGCCGGACAAACTCGTGTACCTGCTTCTGATGACCTATCGCTATATCTTTGTCATTGAAACCGAATATCAGCAGTTGGCCAGGGCGGCGCGTATCCGCTGCTTTAAGCCCGGCACCAATCTGCATACCTATAAAACCTATGCCTATATGGTGGGGATGCTGTTTGTCCGGGCTTCGGCCCGTGCCCAACGGGTCCACCAGGCCATGGTCTGCCGGGGGTTTTCCGGCAAATTCTACTGCCTGCATGAATTCGCCTTTAAATCGTCGGACTGGGCCTGGAGCAGCGCTATGGGCATCAGCTTAATCGTACTGGGAGGGCTCGAATGGGCGCCGATCGTTTAGTCATAGATTTGGAAAACATCAGTTTCGCCTACCCGGACGGACGGGATGTGCTTTCCGGGCTTTCCTTCAAGCTGGATAAAGGCGCCCGGGCCGGGCTTATCGGCCCGAATGGGAGCGGGAAAACCACCCTTCTGCATATGATCATGGGGCTTATTCCGCCGAGCGAAGGCGCCATTCGCCTTTTCGGCCGGGAGATGCGGTCGGAAAAGGATTTTCATGAATCCCGCAAAAATATCGGTCTGGTATTTCAGAACCCGGACGACCAGCTTTTTTCCCCTACTGTGCTGGAAGACGTGGCGTTCGGGCCTTTGAACCTGGGGGCCAGCCCTGAAGAAGCCAGGGACATTGCCGTAAAAACCCTGAAAGATCTTCATCTCACCGGTTTTGAGGACCGGATCTCCTACCGGCTATCCGGCGGTGAAAAAAAACTGGTGGCCCTGGCCACGGTTCTGGCCATGAACCCGGCAGTGCTGGTCATGGATGAGCCGACCACGGGCTTGGATGAAAAAACAAACGACCGGATCGTCTCCATTTTAAATACGCTGGATAAAACCCTGCTCATCGTCTCCCATGAGTACAACTTCCTCGCCCGAACCACCGATGACTTCTACGGCATACGCGACGGGCAAATTTTTTACGCCGGCGAGTCAGCCACGCTTCACACCCACTACCACGCCCATGCGGCGGGAGAGGTTCCCCACAAGCACATATAAGCAATTAGATGAACCGAAAAATGTCTCGATAGAAAGGGAGGTGCTAAACATTTCCGGAGATCAGATAGAGGCGGCGCCTTCGCTGGGGACGAACGTGGATACCCATTTTATCCTGGGCATGGCCAAAACCGAGAGCGCGGTAAAAATCCTCTTGGATATCGACAAGGTGCTTTCCGCGGAGGAAATCGACGCCTTGAGCCGTACCGGATGAAGAGCCTGTGGCAGCAAACCGCGCAACAGGACTGTGCACAAGGGCAGTCCGGCTATCCGCTCAAGCCAATCGTGTGTTGAACCGTCAGTGGCCCGGCAATTTCCGCGGCTGAATACGTCGTCAGCCGGACCGCATCCACCAGGCAGGGGACGGGCGGGGCGTTGCGCAACAAGGCCATCCTCTCCGCAACGATCCTTGTATCAAACCGATCGGCGTACAATCCCAGTGTCAAATGCGGCAGATAGGGCTCCTGTCTGATCTCGGAGCAGGTGCGGGAGAAAATGCTGCGCAGTGTTTCTATGCCGCCTGCAACATCGAAGACCTCCAGAAACGGGGCCGCGGCAAAACTGTTGATGCCCCCGACTTCGATTGGAAAGGGGGGCGGTTTGGCTTTTTCCAAATCCCTGAGGTGGCGGCTGCATCTGTCATGGCCGTAGTCATCGTCATACCGCTCGGATTCTGCCGGAAAGCCGCACACAAACAGGCTTATATGAGGCTGCCGCCGGTACGGCTCCAGGAGAAACTCTGCCAGATGCTCCCTTGCCGTATCAAAGCGGGATTGTACAGAGGGATTGCGGACATCGATCACCCAGACCGCGTATTGCTTGCGGCCCCTGTGCCATTCCTTGAAGTCGCGGTTTTCGGCAAAATGCGTTCGCCGCAGCCCCAGAAATTCGTTCCAGACCCTCTGATGCGGCTTGTTTGCACTGCCCCCCATTACGCTTACGGATCCACCCGCAGAAAACAGTAGCCGTCATGGCTCTCCCGGCCCCCTGTCCGGAAGCCGACTTCCGAGGCGAACAGGGGGCCGTCCGTGACAACGGTGTGATACTCGCCCAGCTCCCCGGACGGATCCATTCCGGCTTTCGCCATTTCGTCAATCGTTTGGGCCCGGATGCTTTTTCCCCGA
>JAGXLR010000139.1 GCA_018334555.1 Desulfobacterales bacterium | reverse complement strand
GGTAGCGAGAAATCTTTAACAATCAAGATTCCTCGTCACTTTCGTTTCTCGCAATGACAGCAGCGGAAGCTTCTAAGATAATATTACCTAAATTGAGCGTTTCAATTTTTTGAAGATTTAATTTTTATTTTATTTTTAGGATATTGGATCATTTTTTAAATCAAAAAATTTGAAACCCTCCGGGATTTCCAATTTCACCGCATCTACTGCGTCAAATGATGTCTCGCATAGGCGCCTATCGCTCGACATCATTTTCCTTGTATCTGCGGCAAACTTGAAAATCGCTCAATTTAGGTTTCAGATAGATATAATGCGATAAGAATAAATATAGATGTTATCTTAAGAATAAGATCCCGACAAGACTTATTTTTTCACGCAGACGTCAACGTAAAGCAAAAAAAGGACGAATCACTTATGCGGGCGATGACATTTAACCTGAGGTTTGAAAATGACCGGGACGGAGAAAACGCCTGGTCGAAGCGGCGCAAGATGGTGGTTGAACTTATCAATGACTACAAGCCCGCAATCCTTGGGACCCAGGAGGGCAAGTGGAACCAGTTGATGTATTTAAGCGAGCACTTGACCGATTATATACCGAATATGCCGGGCCGTGAACCGGATGAAAAATCGCAGTGTCCGACATTTTTTTTGCGCCGGCAATGGTTTGAGATTGAATACGGGCGCGACTTCTGGCTGTCAAAAACCCCCGACGTCCATTTAAGCAAGGATTGGGACAGCGCGTTTCCCCGAATGATTAGCTATGCGAAAATCAAAACCGTCAAAGCACAAAAACAGCTGATGGCAGGGGTCACCCACCTGGATCACATCGGCGTGGCGGCCAGATATCAGCAGGCCCGAATCATCTCGGAATGGGTCGCAAAGCAGACGCTGCCGGTCGTTTTGATGGGTGATTTCAACGATGCCCCGGGCTCAGCGGTTCATGAGGTTTTAACCGAACCTGCAGTCGATTTGAAGGATACCTGGCAGGTGCTCGAGGGCCGGGAGGACGCCGAAGGCTATACCCACCACGGGTTTAACGGCGTTCCACAGCATGCCCGGATGGACTGGATTCTCGTCTCCCCGGCGTTTGAAGTGATTGATGCCCGGATTGTTCGGGATGCATTCAGCGGCAGCTATCCTTCGGATCATTACCCATACATGGCGGATCTAAGGATCGCCGGCTTGCCGGAATAGGGGGGTTACTCAACAAAAAGCCCGCGCGTCAGCCCATCCCTGAGGTTGACATAGCCCTCCTCGCAGATACGGAAAAACGGTATTGCGGCTGTCGTCAGGGTGGCAAGGGTCAGCGCCGGATCCCTGAGGGAGACGCCTAAAGAAGAAATAGCGGCCCCGAGCGCCCTTGATTGATGCTCGACCTTTTGCAGGGGGAGCTCAGATATCACGCCGAAAACCGGAAGGGGAAGCTCCGCAAGGATGCTCTCCCCGCGGCAGACCACGACACCGCCGTTTAGTTCATGTATCCGGTTGACCGCAAGCGCCATGTCGGCCTCATCGGCACCAGCGACGATGATGTCAGCCGAATCCCATGTGGCGCTGGTGGCAATTGCCCCCGATGCAAGGCCCAGGCCCTGAATAAATCCGACAAACATGTCCCCCGGCGTATGCGCCCGGTCAATCGCCGCTACTTTCTTTATATCCCGGCCGGCATCCATCGGAATTATCCCATCTTCTACGGGCATGTCCAAAGTGAGCTCCCGGGTGACCAGGTCGGTGGCCAATCCGATGACGCGTACGGCTTGTCTGCCGCCCGGGCTTTCTGCAGTGACGTCGAAATCCCGGGCTTTAAACCGCCGGGAGAGCCGAATGCTTTGTCGGCTTGGTTTCGAAAATTCATGGGATCGGGGGGCGGTAACCGTTTCTCCCTTTTCAGCGATTATTTTACCGTTGGATAACACCAGTTCGGGCTTGATGGTGTAAATATCGGGCAGAAGGGCCATGTCCGCGTATCGCCCGGGAGCGATCGCGCCCACCCGATCGTCTATCGCAAAATGCGCCGCCACATTCAACGTGGCCATACGGATGGCCTCCACCGGTCCGAATCCGCAGTCAATGGCGGTTTGAACGATATGCTCCATATAGCCGCAGGCGCTCAAGTCGGCGGGTGATATGCCGTCTGAGACCAGTATCAGCCGCCGTAAATCCACGTTCGCATCTTTGATGCCGGATAGGGCTTTCAGGTCCCGGCGGACGCTTCCCTCCCGGATCATGACATAATAGCCCAGGCGGAGCCGTTCGATGACCTCGGAGACCTGCACGGGTTCGTGGCACGAAGAGATGCCGGCGGCCGTATAGGCATTGAGCTTTTTCCCGCTGGCCCCGGCGCTGTGGCCCTCCAGTGTTTTCCGGTGGCTGCGCGTGAGGTTGAAGGCGGGCAGGTAATCCTCTGGCGACTGTAATACGCCCTGCCAGTAAGATTCGCCAAGTCCCAGAACATCCGGCCTTGCCAATAGGGCCTCTAAGTCCGTAGGCCTTATTCCCCGGGACCGACGGCTGATGGACACCATGGCCGGTGCGGTGGCGAATATCTTGACGGGTTGATCCGCAAGGGCTTCCAACAAGTCGCTCACGCCGGCATACCCGCAAACCGGATAGGGCTCGAAAATTTCCGTAATAATAGTGGTGGTCCCGCCCGCAAGGGCGTATTTTAAAAACTCTGCGGGCGTGCTCATCCATAGGATGTGGGTATGGCCGTCGATTAAGCCGGGGATCAGGGGACGGCCGCAGGCATCGATCACATGCGTATTCTCTCCGATCATATGGGTGGATGCCGCGCCCGTATAGGCAATCCGTTCGCCCTTGATCCCGACCGTATAGTCATCAAGCACTTCGCCGGTAAACACATTGACGAGGGCGGCATGGGTAATCACCCGATCCGCCGGTTCAAGGCCGGCCGCCACCCGCATCAGGGCCTTCGTCGTTTGGCTTTCCATTTTGTGGGATTTCCTTTTAAATCCGGATTATTCGGGGCTCCATGGGCCGGTTTGCAAACGGTTCACCTGCCGCCTGCCGTCATGGACCTGAGCAAACCAGGGATACTGGTTCAAACTTTTATGGATGCCCTGTTTGTTTAATCGTATATATATATAGGCCATCTTCTCGCTAAAGGGCAGTCTTGCGGCGCGCAGTGTCCTTGCGGCCAAACAATCAATGGGCTTGCGGCTGGTCAGACGGAGATTTTTTTCTAAAAGCCGCCTGTATTTCCCGGTATCGATTCTGTTTCGTCCCGGCTCATAGCTTTCGGCCAAAAGCCATCCGGACTGCCAGGCGGGTTCAATGCCGGCGCCGACGATGGGGTGGGCAAGCCCCAATACGTCGCCGGCACCGATGAACTCGATATTTCCGTCTGCAAAAGCCAACGGATTTCTGACAGGATGCATGGCAATCGGGATTTTCCATGCGATGGGGCGGTTCTGTGGGATCAAATCGGAGTAATGATGCATGGGCATACCTATTCGGCGGAATTTTTCATATGCGCGGTATATCCGTTCTTTGCCCCTCAGTCCGCCCATTCCCATGTTGAAGTCCCCGCTGCGTTCAATGAAAACCCATCCATAGCCGTTGATTTTGCTGTCAAAAAGCATGAGATGGCATTTGGGCGCATGGATGGGGTTCACATGGCCTTTTGCCTTATATACATACGCGTATTCCCTGTTATGCCATTCATCCTGAATAATTTTGCGTGAGAAGGCGCTGTAGCCGGTAGCCAAAACCGTTTGACGCGTAAACAGATGCTGATCGTCTAAGCTGACGCGCCTGAAAACGATATCGATATTCGGATGTCGGGCCAGAAGGGCGATCAGATCCCTCTGAAGCTGATAGCGGGAGATGATGACAAAGATCCCGTCAAGCAGAATCGAAGGGGCGCTCTGGAATGCACACCGTACCCTTCGAAGGGGGGCGTTAACGGCATCTATCCGAATGCCCACGTGATGGCAGAGGTAGTCGGCAAATTGGGTGCTGATCGCCCCGCCGCAGGGTTTGTCCCAGATTTTTCGCTCATAAACGGTTACCTTGCCGCCTTTTTGGGCCAGATAGTAGGCGGCGGACAGGCCGGCGATATTGCCGCCGATGATGGCGATCGACTCACCCATCGGCCTCTTCCTTGCCATATCCCCCGCCGCCGGGGGTTTCAATCCGGATCTCGTCCATGGGGGCCAGGTATTCGTGAAATTTTGACGGCTTGTTGATTGGGGTGCCGTTTCGAATGATGGTATTTACGCCGGGGTTGCCGGCTAATCCGCCCATGAGCCCATAGGGAGCCGTCGTCCTGCGTTCCGAAAGCACCGTGACCTCGCCGGCACCCAGCATGCGGAACTGTCGGACGATGCCGTCGCCGCCGCGGTTTTTCCCCCTGCCGCCGGAGCCTTTTCGGATGCTGTATGCCGTGACCTCAAACGGATAGCTGTATTCCAGTGCTTCAATCGGCGTGTTGGCGGTATTGGTCATATGCGAATGGACGGCGGATGCCCCGTTGCCGGCCACGCTCGCGCCTGTTCCGCCGCCAAGGGTCTCGTAGTAGGTATAGGGCTTTTCGCTCCGCGGGTCGATGCCGCCGATGGCGATATTGTTCATGGTCCCCTGGCTGGCCGCGGCAATGGCGTCGGGGATCGCCTGGGCCAGGGCGCCCAGAAGTACGTCTACAAGGCGTTGGGCGGTTTCAACATTGCCGGCCGCCACGGCTGAGGGAGAACTGGCATCCACCAGGGATCCGCTGGGCGTCCGAATCTCAAGGGGGGCAAGGCATCCCGAATTCGCCGGGATATCTTCGGCGATCAGGCAGCGAAATACGTATAATACGGCCGACCACGTGACCGCCTTGACCGCATTGATGTTGCCGGTCGCCTGGGGATCAGAACCGGTGAAGTCGATGACCGCGCGATCGCCGGCGATTTCAATCGCCGCGTGGATCCGGATATTTTGACTGCCCAGGCCGTCATCTTCCATGACATCTTCATATAGATAACAGCCGTCCGGAATCTCAGAAAGCCGTTTCCTGACAAGCGTTTCGGCATAATCGATTAAATGGGCGGCGTATTCCATAGCAGGGGATTGCCCGTAGCGTCCGATCAACTCGTTAATCCGTCGCATGCCGGTCCGATTGGCCATGAACTGGGCGTCAAAATCGCCTTTTCGTTCTTCCGGGGTCCGTACATTGGAGAGAACAAACCGAAGCAGCTGTTGGTCAATCCGGCCGCCGGATACGATTTTTATGGGAGGGATGATCAGTCCTTCCTGGAATATGGAGGTGGAAAGCGGCATGGAGCCCGCGCTGATGCCGCCGATATCGGCATGGTGGGCGCGGTTGGCCACATAAAAAACCGGCTCCGCCGCGTCCGCAAAAATCGGTGCTACCAGCGTGAGATCCGGCAGGTGGGTGCCGCCCTTGAATGGATCATTCATCAGCACCATATCGCCGTCATCGAGGGGCGTTGATTGGATGGCGGCCGCAACGGATAGCGGCATGGCGCCGAGATGCACCGGTATATGGGCGGCCTGGGCGATCATGCGTCCGTCCCGGTCGAAAACGGCGCAGGAAAAATCCAGTCGTTCCTTGATATTGGGGGAAAAGGCGGTTCGTTTCAGCGCCGCCCCCATTTCCTCGGCAATGGCCGAGAACCTGTGTTTGTATATTTCAAGCTGGATGGGGTTCACGGTTCAATACTCATAATGATATTGCCATATTCGTCCATTCGGGCTTCGGCAAACGGTGGAATAACCACCGTGGATGAATACTCAGTCAGGATAGCCGGGCCGTTTATAATATTTCCGGCCATCAAACGATTTCTGTCAAGAATCGGGGTCTTTATGGCTTCATGCGCAAATATCACGGCTCGATTGGCCACAACAGCATTTTCTGGAATGCCTCCGCCGGATGGCGCCATTTTTTTTAACGCCGGTTTTTCTCTTGGGGTGCCAATGGCCCGGACCCTGATATTGACCAGCTCTACCGGGTTGCCGGGGTTGCTGAACCCGTAAAGGGTTTCGTGGGTTTCATGGAACCGGTCCATATAACGGGCGTCAAAAGGGACCATGATTTCATGGGACTGTCCCTTGTACCGCATATCGGCGTAATAGTCCAGGCGGATATCGGCATCCGCCACCCCTTCCGCGGCCAGATCGGTTTTTCCCCGGCGCCCCAGGGGGCTGTAAAGGGCATCTACCTGGGCAATGGGTGTTTCCGATGGGTCCATCATAACGGTTCGCGAATAGTCACGGATAATTTCAGCCGTCAATGCGCCGATGGCCGAAAGAAGGCCAGGGTGTCCCGGCACAATTACCGTGGGGATGTTTAACAGCGCCGCCAGAAATGCGGCATGCATGCCGCCGGCCCCGCCGAAGGCCATTAGCGCGAATTCGGCCGGGTCATGGCCGCGTTCAACGGATATTTTACGTATGGCGCGTTCCATAGTTGTATTTGCGACAGAGAGGATCCCTTTTGCGAGCGCGACAGCGGTTAATCCGGTAATTTCGGCCATCCGGTCAAAGGCTGCCGCCACTCTTTCGGTCCTAAGCTCAATGCCGCCGCCCAGAAAATAGTCGGCCTGGAGCCTGCCGAGAAAGAGGTTCGCATCTGTTACCGTTATCTGGTTTCCTTTACCGTAACATATCGGACCGGGCTCGGCGCCTGCGCTTTGCGGACCGACTTTTAGCGCCCCCGCGGCATCCATGCGGGCGATGGAGCCGCCGCCCGCCCCAACGGTATTTATGTCAAGCATGGGCACCCCTATCGGGAACCCATCAATTCTTGATTCAAACGATAATGGGAGGCCGCCCGCCACCAGGGCGACATCCGTTGAAGTCCCGCCCATGTCGAAGGTGATGAGCCGTTCAAACCCGGCTGCCTTTCCGATTTCATGGGCTCCGACGACACCGCCCGCCGGACCGGAGAGGATGGTGCGGACCGGCTCTTCAGATGCCATCCCTGCAGAGATACTGCCGCCGTTGGATTGCATGATCCGGAGTTTTTCTCTGGGAACATGCTTTGTCATGTCGTCTATGTATCTTTTGATGCACGGGGCCACATAGGCGTTGATAATTGTGGTTTCGGTCCTTTCGTATTCCCTGAACTCAGGAAGAATCTGGTGGGAAAGGGAGACGGGGATGTCCATGCCGGCCAGGCATTCCGCGGTTTTCGCCTCGTGGGCCGGGTTGGCAAATGAAAACAGGTAGCATACGGCAACCGATTCCACCCCCCTATCCCTCAGCTGACGGATAACCGCTTGCAGGGCATCTTCTTGAATATCGGTTAAAATTTGGCCGTCGGAATTAATCCGGCCGCCCACCCCGAAACGCAGATTTTCAGGAACCAGCGGCGGTTTTCGCCGGTAGTGGAGATCATAGAGGCGCTCCCGTTGCTGCCGACCGATGGCAATGACATCTTCGAATCCGGCATTGGTTAAAAGCGCGGTTTTCGCCCCCTTTTTTTCAAGTATCGCATTGGTGGCCACGGTGGATCCGTGCACCACTCGAACATCGGAGGCTCCCGCCAGGCGCGCAATGCCGGAAACGACCGCTTCGGCCGGGTTCTGAGGCGTTGACAGGGTCTTTAGGACCGACCAGCCGGTGCCGTCATGGTAAATAAAGTCGGTAAATGTCCCGCCGGTGTCAATGCCGATAGTCATTGGAAACAAACGGCGGGCACTATTTTTCAGGGGTCTTTGTGGGTCCATCAGGCATAGCATGATTTTTGAAGCGCCAGGAGTCAAGCGCTAAATTCTGCGTCGCTGCGTCGGGTCGGGCCACGGTAATAGCCTAATAATACATGAATTATTTTTAACCATTACCTTTAAAATGGGTCTATAATCCCTTTTTTGAAACCAAAATGGACAATATAGCCCTTTGAATTTGTTTTTTATTCCTATATCAACTTTTTTGGCCGTAAAAAAAGCTATATAGAGCCATTTTAGGACCAAGAAAATGAGAAAATCTTCATAATAATAGATGGTTAATATGGCCCGACCCGGATTCC
>JAGXLR010000138.1 GCA_018334555.1 Desulfobacterales bacterium | reverse complement strand
AAATGCGGTATCCTGACCCCCGGTGAGGCCGAGGCCATTGTTGAAGGGCTGGAAAAGGTGCGCACGGAAATAGAGCAGGGCGGCCTCGAATTCACCGACCGGCTGGAAGATATTCATATGCATGTCGAGGATCGGCTCTTTGCCCATGTAGGCGATCTGGCCCGGAAACTACATACCGGCAGAAGCCGCAATGACCAGATTGCCCTGGACAGCCGACTCTATTTACGCGAGGAGACGGCTAAAATAATAGACGCCCTGGTCGAACTGAGACGGGCCATCGTCTCCTTTGCCGATGGGCACGCGGATGTGATTTTGCCCGGATATACCCATTTGCAGCGGGCGCAGCCCATATTGCTGGCCCATCATTTCATGGCCTACTATGAAATGTTTTCCCGGGATACGCAGCGGTTCCGAGAAGTTCTGGATCGGATCGATGTCATGCCGTTGGGCGCAGCCGCCCTTGCCGGCACCACCTATCCGATCGATCGGGCATATACCGCGGAGCTGCTTGGTTTTTCAAAAATTGCGGATAACAGCATGGATGCGGTGTCAGACCGGGATTTTATCATGGAGTTTCTCTCTGCCGCCAGTATCTGCATGATTCATTTTTCGAGGATTTCTGAGGAGCTGGTCCTCTGGTCCTCATCGGAGTTTCGGTTCATCGAGATAGCCGATGCGTTTGCCACCGGCAGCAGCATTATGCCGCAGAAAAAAAACCCCGATATACCCGAGCTGGTTCGGGGCAAATCCGGCCGCGTGATCGGCAGCCTGGTCTCACTGCTCACGCTGATGAAATCCTTGCCTCTCGCCTATAACCGCGATATGCAGGAGGACAAGCCGCCGGCGTTGGATGCCGTGGAAACGGTCAAAGACTGTATCGACATTTACTCCCGGATGCTGCCCCATATAAGGGTCAACCGGCGTGTCATGGCTGACGCGGCCCAAAGCGGGTACCTGAACGCGACGGACCTGGCGGATTATTTGGTCGGTCGCGGTATGTCGTTTCGGGAGGCGCATGGGTGCGTCGGCCGCATGGTGACCTACGCGTTGGAAAAAGGCGGGGAATTGCATGAGTTGACATTGGATGAACTGAAATCCTTTTCATCTTTGATTGAAAATGATATCTATTCAGCCTTGTCGTTAAAGGCGGGGGTCGATCGCCGAAGCGCATACGGCGGCACCGCCCTTGAAAACGTGTCGGGCCAGATCGAAAAGGCCAACCGGCAGCTGGCTGAAGAAACGGAAAAAAGGGGAAACCACAAAGGAGATGATCCATATTAAAAATCGGGCTGGCGTCCCCTTTCACTGGTCGCTGTTTTTTGCGGCTATCGGTGCCCTTTTCTTAATCTGCGCATGCGGAAAAAAAGCGCCGCCGCTTCCGCCGGCCCATTATGAACTGCCCGTCGTTGAAGATATCGCATCAGAAATGGTGGGCAATGAGTTGATATTGACCTGGCCGATGCCCGAATGGGACCCCCCGGAGGGGGTTGAGCTGGCCGGATTCAATGTCTACCGGGCAAAGCTCAGGTTGACGGAGGCATGCGAAACGTGTCCCGTCCGGTTTAAAAAGGCCGCCACGGTGGAGGTCGACAGGCTTGCTATAGAGCTCGGTTCAGACCTTGAATACCGGGAAAAGCTGGAAAAGGGGTACCATTATCGGTATAAAATAACCGCCTATACCCATACGGGGGAGGAAGGGGCCGATTCGTCGGCTGTTACAATCAATTACTAAACAGATCAGATCCCATGAGTTATCCAAAAAAATGCACGAATACGGCGGTCATCGCCGTCGGCGCCAATCTCGGTGAAAAGGTGGAAAACAGCCGGAAGGGGATAGCGGCGCTCGATGCGTCGGGAAAGCTTGAGGTTATCCGCCAATCCGGTTTCTATTTGACGGAACCGGTAGGGTATGCGGAGCAATCATGGTTCATCAATTCCGTCCTTATTGCGCGAACCCGCCTTTCGCCTTTTGAGCTGCTGGGGTTTTTAAAGAAAATGGAGCGGCGGTTCGGCCGGGTCGACTGCGGAATCCGATATGGACCGAGAGTCCTTGATTTTGATATTATTTTTTACAATGATTGGGTGATCGAGTCCCGGGCGTTGACCGTCCCGCATCCCCGGATGCAGGAGCGGGGCTTTGTCATGAACCCCTTGTGCGATATCGCCCCGGATTGGATCCACCCCGTTTTTCAGCAAACCGTTCAGCAGTTGTTGAATAAAATGGGGGCGCAGCACGAGGCGTGCATCCCCATGGAAGCACTATACAATTAGACGATTAAGGAGTCAGTTCATGAAGTTTTTTATTGATACGGCTAACGTCGATGAAATCAGGGAGGCCAACAATATGGGCATGGTGGACGGCGTGACCACCAACCCTACCCTTATTTCCAGGGAAGGCCGGGATTTTAAGGAAATTATCACGGAGATCTGCGATATCGTGGATGGCCCGATAAGCGCCGAGGTCATCAGCCTGGAGGCGGACGGCATGGTCAAGGAGGCCAGGGATCTGTCAAAGGTCCACAAGAATATCGTGATAAAAATACCCATGACGATTGACGGGATGAAGGCTGTTCGGGCGCTTTCAGCAGAGGGGATTAAAACCAATGTCACCCTGGTCTTTTCGCCGCTTCAGGCCCTCATGGCGGCCAAGGCCGGCGCCACCTATGTGAGCCCTTTTGTGGGACGGATTGACGATCTCTCCGAGGACGGGATGCATCTTGTCGAGCAGATCCTTAATATGTATACCAACTATGGATTTGAAACCGAAGTCATTGTTGCCAGCGTGAGGCACCCGCTTCACGTGCTGAGTGCGGCTTTGATGGGGGCTCATATCGCAACGATCCCGTTTAAGGTGCTGGATAAACTGGCGGCCCATCCCCTGACGGACAAAGGCATCCAGGCATTTCTCGCGGATTGGGAAAAATCTTCCAACTAATCAGGATAATCACTTTATGGAGCGCAGGAATTCAATCGTCGAGTGGATAAGACACCCCAACAGTCTGACCCTTTTCCGCGTCGGCGCCATGCCGATGCTGATAATATTGCTGCTTTTTGAAAACAGGATTTGCAGTATTCTTGCCGCACTGGTCTTCAGCATCGCCGCCATTACTGACTATTTTGACGGCTATGTCGCCCGGCGGTACCATCTGGTATCCACCCTCGGGAAAATCATGGATCCGTTGGCCGATAAGCTGCTGGTATCTACGGCTTTGATCATGATGATCCCATTGGAGCGGGTGCCGGCCTGGATGATCTGCATTATTATCGGCAGGGAGCTTGCTGTCAACGGGCTGCGCAATATCATCATCGAGCGCGGCGAGGACGTATCCGCATCCCAACTGGGCAAGTTCAAAACCGGTTTCCAGATTGCGGCGATCATTCCGCTTTTGATTCATTACACGTTTTTCGGAATCAATTTCCAGGTTATCGGCTATATTATCCTCTGGATCGCCCTGGCCATTACCCTCTGGTCGGGAATCGATTATTTCGTGAGGTTCAGACGGCTGCTTGAATACTGATGAAAGGAGGCCCTTGTCAGGTGATATGCCCTGATAACATGGATCAAATTTGCGCTTGACAAGCCCTGGAAAAATATTTAGTTATAGGATTACATTTTTGAGCGGGAATAACTCAGTGGTAGAGTGCAACCTTGCCAAGGTTGAAGTCGCGAGTTCGAATCTCGTTTCCCGCTCCATTTTTTTTTGAGGCGGCATAGCCAAGTGGTAAGGCAACGGCCTGCAAAGCCGATATTCTCCGGTTCGAATCCGGATGCCGCCTCCAAATTTTGTTAATAAATTTAGGGTCTTAAAATTTTTTAAAGGCCCTTTTTTTATGTCCTCATCCCCCTGTGTTTTTGTTCCGGCCTCCTTCCACAGTGTCCCTGATATACATAAAAAGGATAAATTTTATTGATGCGCTTATCGAATTCATATAGACTCTTTATAAAAATCCTTTAAGAGATGTTATCGACAAATCAGGAGGCATGGCAATGATACGGCGGATTGCCGAAGTTCTCACGCTGGCTTTGTCCATCATTCTTTTTTTCTCGACTCCGACGCCGGCCGAGGGTGATATCCTCACCGGCTGCGCGGCCCCCCAAAAAACGCCCAAAGATCCCTCGACTCAGTTGGCCGTTGCCGATGCGTTGCTGGAAGAAAGCGGTCTGGAGAATTATAAAAAAGCCTTTGGCATCTATCAGTCGCTGGCCGAAAGAAATCCGAAGTGTTTTGAATTCCATTGGAAATGCGCCAAGGCGTGCCGGAAGTACGGATATCAGGCCCGTAAGCTGGAGATTGCCAACTGGAAGGATATCTGTGCGGAATATGGGAAAAGAGGCATGCGATATGCGGAAAAAGCCATTCGACTGGCGCCGGAAAAACCCCAGGGCTATTTATTCTATGCGGTCAATGTGGGCACTTACGCGGATGGCGTAAGCGTGTTTACCGCTTTACGGGAGGGGCTCAAGGACAAAACCCTCAATAACCTCCAAAAAGCCTATGAAATTGATAAGACGCTGGAAAAGGGCGGCCCCATTCTGTGCCTCGGCCGGTTCTGGCACAAGGTCCCCTGGCCATTCAGGGACGAGGAAAAGGCGCTTGACTATTACCGGGAATATCAGCAAAGCCCGTTTTTCGGAAAGCGGATCGAGGGGCACGTATTCCTGGCTGAACTTTTACTGGACAAATGGGGCCGGGCGCATAAAAGGGAAGCCAAAGAGCTTCTCGAGGCCGCCCTTAGCAAGGCAGACGAGCCCTATTGGCGGAAGCAGGTGAGGGAGTTGTTGGATGAAATCTGAGGATGGCTTTGTAAGAGGCGGGTTGTTCTGCTGACGCGGCATTTTTCCGGAATCATTCGCTTTTTCCAATTAGGATAACCCGCAGGTCCATCACATTGGTGCCCGTCGGGCCGGTCATCAGCAATTCCCCGGTTTGCTTGAAAAAGTTGTAGCTGTCATTGTTTTTGAGATGGGTGTAGGGACAGACGCCCGCTTTTTCAGCGTTTCTAACGGTGTTTGAATCCACAACCGCACCGGCCGCATCCGTCGGTCCATCCGTGCCGTCGGTGCCCCCGCACAAGAGAACCATTGCCTCTTCATCCTTTATGTCGATGGCTGCCGCCAGGGCGA
This sequence comes from Desulfobacterales bacterium, assembly GCA_018334555.1. Taxonomy (GTDB): domain Bacteria; phylum Desulfobacterota; class Desulfobacteria; order Desulfobacterales; family Desulfosalsimonadaceae; genus M55B175. The sequence goes on along the minus strand of JAGXLR010000138.1, from coordinate 2,867 downwards.
ACTCCTGGTTCCTGCCGCCTGTGCCAACGCCTGAAATCGTCACCGTCGTCTCCCCGCCTGAAATCAGGCATGCGGGGGGTGGTATCGGATTGCCGGATTTCCGGATTTCTTTGGCAATGGCCGTATGGAATTTTGCCGCGTCTTTGGATTCGCCCTGTATCATGGAGGAGAGGATCAAGGAACCGTAGCCAAGCGCTTCGGCGGTTTTCTGCGCCTTTTCCAAGGCGGCAATGCTGCTGCCGATGACAAAACTAAAAGTGCCTTCAAAAATCCCCGTATCCGCTTTGGGCGTCTCTTCCACCCGGCCGGCGACCCCGGCCGTCATGTGGTCTAAGACGGCTTTTGGAATCTGTTTTTTAAGACGGTAGGCGTCGATAATCCGCATACAGTCGGAAAACGTGCTGGTATCCGGAACGCTCGGCCCGGAGGCGATAACATCGAGCCGGTCGCCTATTACATCGGAGACAACCAGGGTGATGAGAGTGGCCGGCGAGGCCCGCCGGGCCAGCCGCCCGCCCTTAATGGCGGACATGTGCTTGCGGATGGCGTTTATTTCGTCAATTTCCGCCCCACAGGCCAGTAATACCCGGAGGGTTTCTTGTTTGTCGGCTAGTGTCAGCCCTTCTGCCGGCAGCGGGAGCAGGGCGGAGCCGCCGCCGGAGAGCAGGCAGATGACGAGGTCGTTTTCAGCGGCTCTATCCAGGATATCAAGAATCTGCCGGGCTCCCTGCACCCCGTTGGCATCCGGGACAGGGTGGGCCGCCTCGATCAGGCGGATGTGTTCAAGCGCTCGGGTATGATGGTATTTAACAGTGATTGCCCCCGCCGTTATCCGTCCTTCGATAAGAGACGCCAGGCCGACCGCCATATCCGCAGATGCTTTGCCCGCACCGATGACGTAAACATGTTCGACGGCGGAGAGGTCAACGCATCTATCATGAATTTGGAGGTCGTCCCCGTTGATCCGGCAGGCATTTAAGACTGCGGCTTCGGCATTTACCGCCTCAACGCCCGCCTTGAAGATGGATGCGGCATCCTGCCGAAGCCTTGAAAAAGACGTGTTGCCCGGGGACATAAGAAGCCAATTGGTTGCGGTTACTTGGACTCAGCGGCGGTATTGCCGGATTCGGCGGCGGCATTGCTGGTTTCTGCGACTGTTGACGGCTGATTTTCAGTGACGGCCGATTTTTTCGTGTTTTTCGGCTTTTTTTTCTTCAAACACTTCTTGTCTTTACGAACGAATGCACAAAGCTTTGGATTATAATACTCTTTGCAGTTTAAAGGATTGTACAACGGGCATTCCGGATGTTTTTGAGACATATGCCAACTTCCCCTTTATTTCTCATTCCTCGTGTCCATCCATAAACGGCTGATTTGCCCAGTTTTTGAGTCAGGTTCAAATTTTAATCCTCAGGCATACTTCGCGTATGCCAGCGGTTAAAATTTTTGCCTTCCCTGAACTTGAACGAATTATCTTATTTATGGACGGACACTTCTTAGCGGACTTTTTTTTATTTTCTTATATATAACATAAATACCGAAATTTCACAAGCAGCATCAGAAAAGCACGCACCGGAAAATGGATAGGGGCTTGAAATTTTTTTGACAATTGACTGTCTGAATGTAATAACATCCTAAATTTGATGGCTTCGTAAAAAGCGGTTTATGCCGCGGCTGCGGCGGAATAGACCGCTTCTAAGGAACTCGACAATATTTACTATTATTTTAAATGCTTTCGCTGTTGTCATTCCGAGGAGCGAAAGCGACGAGGAATCTTGTTTGCTAAAGATTTCTCGCTGCCGCTCGAAATGACAAAATTGGATGAATCGTCTCAGTGCCTTCAAACATGCAATAAAAGTTACTTTTAAACTCGGTCCCGGGCGCGGCCCGGGGGGAACACTTCCAAGGAGCTCGACAATATTTACTATTATTTTAAATGCTTTCGCTGCTGTCATTCCGAGGAGCGAAAGCGACGAGGAATCTTGTTTGCTAAAGATTTCTCGCTGCCGCTCGAAATGACAATGCGGATGTTTTTTAGCGTTACTTTCTGCAAAAATACCGCCGCGGCGGAATAAATCGCTTTTTACGAGATTGTCAAATTTGACAGAACGGTTTGTAGAGAACGTCGGGAGTGATGTCTGTATGCAGGCATATGAAAAACTAAAATCTGATCTTCAGGGGGTCAATCAGGCCCTCTGTGAATTAATGGGCCAGGCCGGAACCATTCCGGCGGCCTCGGATCAAATTTTTGAGGAATGGGAGACCGCCTGCCATAAAATCGCCGCCCAGCTTGAAGACGACCTGGTGCGTGTGGCAGTGGTGGGCGCCATAAAATCCGGTAAATCCACCCTGATAAACGCCATGCTGGCCGGGGATTGCCTAAAGCGCGGGGCCGGTGTGGTCACCTCCATGGTTACGCGCCTGCGGCGCGGCCCGGAAAATAAAGCCAAGCTGTATTTCAAATCATGGGACGAGGTCAATGCCGATATTCAAAAAGCGCTTGTGTTGTTTCCGTCCTCGGACTGGCGGAGCCGGAACGATTCCTTCGATATCCGCCGGGAGACCGATCGGCGGGAGCTGGAGGCCGCGCTGCAGAACCTCTCCACCCGGGATCTGATTACCAACGATACCCGGAACCTGAACAGCCTCTCCCTTCTTTCCTATCTGGAAGGCTATGAGCGGGTTAAGGAGATTATCGGTGAAGAAAATGTGATAAAAGAGTTTACGGGCGCGCAGTTTGCCGCCCATCAGGATTTTTCAGGCAACGATACGCTGGCCTTTTATTTAAAGGATATCGCCCTTGAAGTGCGCTCCGAAAATATCGTGCCCGATATCGAGATCGCCGATTGTCAGGGCAGTGACTTTTC
>JAGXLR010000137.1 GCA_018334555.1 Desulfobacterales bacterium | reverse complement strand
CCGATGAAAAGCCTGTATGACATGGTTCGGCGGGTCGCGAAAAGCGATGTGAATGTAATGATTACCGGTGAGAGCGGGGTCGGCAAGGAGCGTATCGCCCGCCTGATCCATGAGAAAGGGCCGAGAAAGGAGCAGCCTTTTATTGTCGTGGACTGCGGATCGACGGCAAACGGGCTTCTGGAAACGGAGCTCTTCGGTCATATAAAGGGCTCTTTCACCCACGCCATCAGGGATAAAAAGGGCCTTATCGAAGCCGCTGACAAGGGGACGCTTTTTTTGGACGAGGTGGGCAACATCTCTTCTGATATGCAGATGCGGCTGCTTCGTTTTCTCGAAGAAAGAAAGATCAGGCGGATCGGAACCGTTGATGCCATTTCTGTCGACTGCCGCGTTATTTCCGCCACCAACACGGACCTGGTCGAGGCGATGAACAAGGGGGAGTTTCGCCAGGATCTTTACTACAGGCTGCGGGGGGTGACGATTCATGTGCCCGCCCTGAGGGACAGGAAGAAGGATATACCGGCGCTTGCCCGTTTTTTTGCGACCGCCTATGGCAAAGCCCATAGGCTTGAGAAAATAGACCTGCCCCAGGAAACAATAGATCGTCTCTTGGACTATGACTGGCCGGGCAATGTAAGGGAGCTGAAGAATAGCCTGGAAGCGGGCATTGTTCTCTGCCGGGACGGGGTATTGCGGCCTTCTGATCTGCAGTTTTCCGGGTTGTCCGGTGAGATGGCCGGCCGCATGAACGGCCGCATGTCCGGCGATAACGCGGATAGTTGGCCCGATGGGTCGTTTTCTATCGAAGAAAGCGAACGCCATACCATCGTTCGCGCGCTCAAGCAGGCGGGCGGGGTCCAGAAGCATGCGGCCGACCTTCTGGGGATAAGCCGGCGGGCCATCCATTATAAGATCAAGAAGTACGGGATCGATATCTCTTCAGTAAAATAGATTTTTTTATTGGGCTCCCCGTTTTTTCCGCAGCCCATATTTGGTTATCAGCCGGGAGAGGTAGGTGCGCTGAATCCCCATAACATTGGCGGCCTTGCTTTGATTGCCCTGCGTATTTTTGAGATTTTGCTGGATGAATCTTTTTTTGAACTCGTCAACCGCCTCCTGCAGGGTCATGCCGACGGGGATAGCATTCATGGTGGACTCGACGGAATGAAGCATGGGCAGGTCTTCCGGCCGCAACTCCTGGCCGTTTCCCATGACCACTGCCCGCTCGAGTGCGTTTTGGAGCTCCCTTACGTTGCCCGGCCAATCATAGCTGCTCATTTTTTCCATGGCCTCTTTAGAGATCTTGATGTTGGAATAGCCTTTCTCATTCTGAAAAATCTGCACGAAGTGTTTGGCGAGCAGCGGGATGTCTTCTTTTCTCTCCCTCAGGGAGGGCATGTAGATTTCCACGACATTTAACCGATAGTATAAATCCTCCCTGAACTCCCCTTTCTTGACCAGCTCCCCGATATTCTTATTGGTCGCCGCAATCACGCGAACATCAACAGATATCGGGTTGATTCCCCCCACCCGATAGAACACGCCGTCCTGGAGCACCCGAAGGAGTTTTGCCTGCATCTGCTGGCTCATCTCGGCAATTTCATCCATAAAAAGGGTGCTTTCGTCAGCCATTTCGAATTTGCCGATTTTCTGGGCGGCGGCACCGGTAAATGCCCCCTTCTCATAGCCGAACAGTTCGGCTTCCAGCAGCGATTCGGGCAGCGCCGCACAGTTGAGCGTGACCAGGTGCCTGTTCTTTCTGGGGCTTCCCCGATGGATCAGGCGGGCCAGGAGCTCTTTTCCCGTGCCGCTCTCCCCCAAAATCAGGGTGCTTGCCATGGAATTGGCGACTTGCAGGGCCTCTGACAATACCTTTTGAATCGCCCGGCTTTTGCCGATGATCTGATGCTTGGGCGCCAGCTCTTCCCTCAGGCCTTTATTTTCCTTTTCAACCGTTTGAAATTTTTTGGCATTTCCAATCGCTACGGCGGCCAGGTCCGCAAAAACCGTCAGCAGTTCGAGGTCCTTTGTCTGAAATGTGCTGCCATCCATTTTATTCATAAATTCAATGACACCGATGACCCGGTGGTTCAGATGCATCGGCACACAGGCGATGGATTTTGTCTTAAATCCGAGTTGGTCGCTGATATGGCTGTACCATCGTTTGTCTTTGGCGGCATTTTTGATTAACAAAGGCTCGTCTTTTTCGGCCACATAGCCGGCGATCCCCTGTCCCATTTTGATCTCGAACTGCTTGACCTCTTCTTTTTTGGTGCCGGTAGCCACCTTGAAATAGAGCTTGTTGGTTTTTTCATCCAGAAGCAGCAGGGAGCTTGCTTTTGCCCCCATCATCCGGTTCCCGGTCTGAAGGATCATCTCGAGCAGCTGGTTCAGGTCGTGGACGTTGGAAACCCAGGCGGAGATATCTTTTAAATGGTGAATCGATAGTTCGGTTTCTTTGGCCGGCTTCATTTGGGGGTACTCTCTATAAATCGTATATTGTATAAAAGCTGCATATACAATATTTTAACCACCTATTAGTCAAATACCATAATTTTTGAATGAATTCATTATTTTTTAAAACTTGACAGTCTCGTAAAAAGTCAGTTTAGAGATGGCAAAGTAAAAAGTTCAAGATCAAGGCGCGCAAAATCCCGAGGAATGCAGCGCAACACAGATATTGGACTTCTTCTAAGTAATTTGAAAATATATATTAATATTCCAGAAGCTTAGCTCTCTGTCATTCCGAGGAGCGAAAGTGACGAGGAATCTTGATTGCTAAAGATTTCTCGCTGCCGCTCGAAATGACAAAACTCGCTGCCGCTCGAAATGACAAAACTCGCTGCCGCTCGAAATGACAATGCGGATGTTTTTTAGAGTTACTTTCTGCAAAAATACCGCCGCGGCGGAATAAATCGCTTTTTACGAAGCCATCATTCATTATTTTTTAAAACTTCAGTTTACCAATGCCACCCGATTGTACCGGTCACGCCCCGGATATTGTCAATATCCACCTGCAGAACAAAATCTATTTTGTAGTCGATAAAATAGCTTACGCCCCCGCCGATAAGGCCGTCAATTTTATTGTCCGTACCGTCCTCATAGACGCGGCCGGTCGCCGGAGAGCGGGAAAGCTCGCTTTCGGTGTAGGTCGTAAAGCCGCCAATGGCCGTTACATAAAAGTCGCTGGATTTGATTTCCACGCCGAGTTTTCCGTAAAGCCCGACTTCCGTTCCCTTTCTCTCATCGCTGAGTCCGATACATGCTTCATTGGGGCATGACGCATCAATCGTAGAGCCCGGAAGCTCATCATCCGAATGGGGGATAAAGTGCATCCCCATACCAAACAGCAGATCCAGATTTTTAAAACGGATGTCTTTGGCGCCGGTTTCAATCGTAGCGTTGGCGTCATCGGCGTCCCCGCCGGCGCCGCCGCCTATCGAAAAATATCCGGCATGGGCCGGGGGCGTGGCGATGAAGCATGCGGCCATAAGGATACAGGCGGTAAAAAGTATCCGCCGCAGCCGGCGGGAGGCGCCCTTAAGGATTATCCCGATCAGGGCGGCAAGGGCGCCGATCAACAGGGCAAGGAAAGCCGTCCCGCCCGGACCCCCGGGGGAATCCGATCCAGCGCTTCGTATAAAACATGTATCCGAGTCCACGTGGTGATGGCGTTCGTCCGGACTGACAGTGACATTGGTCGAATCCGTATGGGAAAAGGCCTCGCCGGTGGATACCGTCAATCGGAACCCAAGTTCGGTGCCGGCCTCGCCGCCGGACGGGGCGACGAAGGTGGCGGTTGGCTGGTCGGCGTTTCTGAGGTTGACCGAAGGCCCATCGGTCTGCTGCCAGTGGTATCGGGCGATGCCGTCCGGATCGTAGGAGCTGCTGCCATCCAGGGTCACGGCGTGATCGGCGGCGGTTTCCAGGTCAGGGCCGGCCTCGGCGAGCGGCGGATAGGGCAGGGGGGAGCCGGTACCGGGTATGGCTTGCCCCGTAAACGGTCTGAACTCAACTGTCGGCAGCTCGTAGCTATTGATCTGATCATATATCAGGTCTTCAATGATCAGGGCATCATCGGTTCCCCACCAGTTATTCGGCAGGCGGAGGGTCTGCGGGGCCTTATCAGACCAGCTATAGGTATAGACGAGGTAGCCCTCGTCTTCGTGAGCCGTAAGATTATTCCGGGTAATATCCAGGTCGAACGAGGCGTTCTCAGCAGCAGAGATGGCCAGAAGCCCCGCGTCCGGATTATCCATTTTCAGGGTATTGGCCTCGATATGGATTTGGGCGGCGGCATCCTGGTCGACAGAGCCGCTTGCATCCAGGGTCACCCGGTTTTCGCCGGAAACGGTGGCGCCTATATCGGCGATCAAAGGACTGTTGACGGTAATGGAGACTGGATCCGTGTCGTTTAACCCCTCGTTATCGGTGACCCGCAATTGAAATGTCAGCGTTTCAGGGGACGTGTTATCCCTGGGGGCATCGAAATAGGGGCGTGCGGTAGTCGGGTTGACCAGCGCCACGGGCGTCCCGTCCGTCTGCTCCCATCTATAGGCGGAAATACTGCCGTCCGGATCCCTTGACCCGGTTGCGTCCAGAATAACCCGGGTCCCCTGGGAAACCGTTCGGTCCTCCCCGGCCTCGGCAACCGGAAATATATTGTCATCGAAATAAACGACTTCAACTGTATCCGTTGCCGTCAGTCCGCCCTGGTCTTCAACTGTCAGCCGAAATGCCATGCGGTCGCCGGCAGAAACGGATGCCGGCACGGTAAATGAAGGGTTGATCGTGTCCGCATCTTCCAACTCGACGGGCGTGCCTTCAATCTGTTCCCATGCGTATTCGGCTATGCCCAGGTAGGGATCGGAAGATCCTTCAGCACTCAGGGTTACTGTTATCTCTTCGCCTTCTACCTGGGGCAGTTGGACGTTCAGATCGGTGCCGGCCCTTGCCGCCGGCGGCTGATTGTCGCCGAGGATGCGGATCTCCGATGTATCTGTGGCCTGGTTCCCATCTTTGTCGGTTACCGTCAGCTCAAAGGACAAGGTCTCGATGCCGTTGCCCGGATCGGGCGCCATAAAACTGGTCCGGGCGCTTTGCGGGTTGTTCAGCGTCACTGTCGGGCCGCCCGTTTGGCGCCATTCGTAGGCGGCGATACCGTTTGCCGCCTCATCCAGGACAAGCCGGATGCCGGTTCCGAACAATTCGGACGCTGAACTCACCACCGTATTGTTTGTCACATCGACATCCCTGGAGCGGACCTGGAGGTTCATTGCCCGGCCGTTGTTCAAGAAATAGTTGTTCTTGATGATGCCCCCTTCGGCCGAAAACCGGATGCCGGTCGTATTATTATAGATCAGGTTGGACATGACCCGAACATTGCCGCTTAAAGAAGCAATAACGGCCGGATCTTCTGAAACCAGCGCCGAAATCCCCGCGGCATCGCCGAAACGGATGGCATTTTTTGAAATCATGGGCATGGCATTGAAGGCGCTGATCATGGCCCTGCCATCCGGTTGGTTCCCGCCGTATTCAATAATACAGTATTCAATAATGCTTCCTGCGGATGCGGTTTGATCCCAATCCTTGCTCTCATCGCTGAACATAATCGACCCCCAGGGAACCGTGCGGTCCGCGGCGGTAAAAATAATCGGCTGGCTCCGGGTTCCCCGGGCGATCAGCTCCCCGTCAATCCGGATCGAAAACCCCTGCGTGATATCCGCCGGTGATTGAAAAACGACCGCCACGCCGGGGTCAATGGTCAATGTCGTATCGGTTTCAACCCGCACATCCCCCGTGATATGGATCGGGCTGTCCGCCGTCGTCCAACGGGCGTCCGTGTTGATTATCCCATTGATATCCAGGGCATACGCCGCCTGAAGGTAAAAGAAAAACAATGTCAAGAGGATGAACGCCCCCTTGAGGATTCGTCTTATTTTTTTTTGCATGCGCCCTCCAAATTATTCCTTCGGCTAACGGGACAGCATCACCGGTTGCCGGGGGTTCAGGGTTATGGATATCTCTGCCCTGTTCTCAACATACTCGTTTTCGTCATCATCGGACTCCACCTTTCTGAACACATAATAGGCCGCTACGTTCATCCAGGGGAGGGCCTGATATATGAGTCCGCTGTCAACCCGCCATATGGTGTCCGTTCGCTCCTCCGCGAGCTCTGTATAGACGTTTCGGCGGTAGTCGACGGCAATGCGACTGTTTAAGCGCCGGCTCAGCGGATGCTCAAGTGCCCCCGTCATGCTGTAGAATTCAGTGAATCCCAGATTCTCGGCGCCGGAAGAAGCGCGGTCGCACCCCGCGGCGCCTGCAAGGGAAACCGTTGTATCGGCCGGCCAGGTGTAGTCGGTTTCGATCGTCGCCACAATTCCGCTCTCGTCCTCACTTTCTTCGCCCTCCTGAAAGAAATAGCCCAGGCTGCCCGAAAAACTCGAATTGGCATACTCATCCCACATAAACCCCACCAAAGGCGTATAAACCTGGTAGTCCTCGCCGCCGGCTTCATAATTGGTCAGCTCATGGGTATACTCGGCATAAATCTCAAAATGCGGGTTGAAGCGCCGAATTATCCTAATCCTGCCGTGGACATCATTATAGTTTTCAGAATCATCGTAAGTTCGTTTTGTGTAGCTGAACTCCGACTCGGTGCCGATTTGGCTGGGCAGCAGCCAATAATTTATTGTTACCCGGGGAATGTGATGTTCATTATCTTCTACTGTCGGGCCCCTGTTGCGTAGAAAATAGTAATCGTATCCGAATTCGATAAAATCTTCCGGGCCGAACTGGTTGATCGCGTTAAAGGAGGCCGTGTTGGTATAATAGGGCTCTCTTCCCTGCCGGACGGTGGTGTCAGCTTCATAAATGGGCTCTTCGGTATCATACAGGGGTTCTTCGGTATACATATAGCTGTCGCTGAACTCTATCCGGGTCGTCCGGGTGAGCTGCCTCGTCAAGCTAAGATCCGCATCATGCCGCCAGCTGTCGTTTTCCGGATACCTCAGGTAACAGGCATAGCTCGGCGTATAGGAGAGGGATAGCGTGTTCAGCCGGTCGGCCATATCAATGCCGATGGCAGGACTGACGTTTGTTATAAAATCGTGTTTTTCATCGTCGGGGTCCAGATCGATATTGTCCGTATATGTATTGCCCACGGACAGGCGGGGGTAAAAGGTAACAGCGGCAAAGGCGCCTTTGTAAAAAAAAATGGCGCCAACTACAATCAGGATGGCATAGCTGCCAAGCCGTACATCACAGCTGAAACGTCTCATTCGTTCCTTTTACTGTCAGAAATCGATTTTTTAAAAGATTGCCATATAAATTCCAATATGACGCATGCCCATAGGCCAGATCGGGGCGCGCCCGTTATCGATGCCGGTAACCTCAGAAGTTATTGATTCCAGTACAAACTTTTGCTTATCTCCATCAATCGGCTTGGCCGTGGCTTATAAGAAATGATGGCTTCGTAAAAAGCGATTTATTCCGTCGCGGCGGTATTTTTGCAGAAAAGTAACCCTAAAAAACATCCGCATTGTCATTTCGAGCGGCAGCAAGCTTTGTCATTTCGAGCGGCAGCGAGAAATCTTAAACAAACAAGATTCCTCGTCACTTTCGTTTCTCGGAATGACAGCAGCGGAAGCTTCTAAGATAATATTAAATATTGTCGAGTTCCTTGGAAGCGATTTATTCCGCCGCGGCGGTATTTTTGCAGAAAAGTAACCCTAAAAAACATCCGCATTGTCATTTCGAGCGGCAGCGAGAAATCTTAAACAATCAAGATTCCTCGTCACTTTCGCTCCTCAAAATGACAGAGAGCTAAGCTTCTGGAATATTAATATATATTTTCAAGTTACTTAGAAGTGTTCCCCCCGTGCCGAGGCCCGGGACCGAGCCTATAAGTAACTATGGAATTTCAAAATTGTTTCATATATAACGCATTACAACTGGTGATGCGAAGTAAGCCGGATAGTCATTGGTGTCTTGTACATTTATGTGCGAACCCGTT
>JAGXLR010000136.1 GCA_018334555.1 Desulfobacterales bacterium | reverse complement strand
GGCAACAAGTCGATGAAGTTTTATTCGAAGCCCTGCGGGCAATTTACCGGTTTGAGCAGATAAAGGTAGCCAAATTTGCGCTTAACTTTGGCGCCGTCTATCTCCTCCAGTTTCTCCGCCGGCATGGACCCGCCCGGATGCAACAGATTGCAGCGGAAATGTATATCCCGGTGTCCTCAGGCACCCGACTGGTGGACCGTTTGGAAAAAATGAGACTCGTAAAACGGGCGAAGGGGAAAAAAGACAGGCGCCAGATCTGGGTTTGCTTAACGGATAGGGGGGAAGAAAAAGTCAGGTCCGTGGATTCGCATTCATATGCGGTTTTGATGAATAACCTGGACAGATACCATTTCAGCGCCTCGGAGGTTGAATCGTTTGTCAAGACGGCCGTTCATCTCGAGCACCTGTTGGATGTTTCCGAAAAACTTTAACCTAAATTGAGCGTTTCAATTTTTTGGAGGTTTAATTTTTATCTTATTTTCAGGATATTGAATCATTTTTTGATCAAAAAATTTGAAACGCTCAATTTAGGTTTAAGGATCATTGCCCGGCTGTCATTGGCAGCGGCTTCGGCGGAGGCTGCGCCGCTAGTTTTTTAGTCGGGTCCATCGGCAACACGGCAACCCCCGTCTACATCCTCGTCAGGTGCCATAGGGGGATTGAAACGAATAACCTCAAAAAATAGACGAGAAGACATCATGAGCAGCCCCTACTGGGTCAAGTCCCTGATCAAGAAAACGTTTTTCACCCGCTTTTTCCTGTCCAAACTGACCCATTACCGCCCGATCGGCCGGATTGTTGACCAGATGCTGTTTAAAAATGATGACATCATCTATCTGCCAAAGGACCAGGTCATCAAAATTGACGAATCCATCGAGGCGCCGGAAAGCGTGGCCGCACCCTCTCAAGTGGTGGAACACTTTATCAAGCGGGCCAATACCCGTTGGATCATGAACTTCTGTATCTGCCGGTATTCAAATCAATGCAAAAATTATCCCATTGAATTGGGCTGCATCTTTCTAGGGGACGCGGCCAGGGATATCAACCCGAAATTCGGCCGCCTGGCGACTGTGGAAGAGGCCCTCGACCATGCCCGCCGATGCCGGGAGGCGGGGCTGGTGCATATGATCGGCCGCAACAAGCTGGACACCGTGTGGTTGAATATCGGACCTTCGCAAAGACTGATGACCATCTGCAACTGCTGCCCCTGCTGCTGCCTATGGAAAGTTCTGCCCGTCATAACCCCGACCATCAGCGGCAAGATTCATCGCATGCCCGGAATCCATATGGAGGTCACCGAAAAGTGCGTGGGGTGCGGCACATGTACAAAAGAAGGCGTCTGTTTCGTGGATGCCATCCGCCTCGAAGGGGAGCGGGCGGTTATCGATCAGAATGAATGCCGGGGATGCGGCCGTTGTGCGGCTGTCTGTCCGAAAGACGCCATCCGGGTAGTGATCGAAAACGATGCATTTATTGAGAATGCCATCCGGCGCATTTCAAACGATGTGGATGTAACATGACCCACAGGTAAGCTATTTCAATGAAAAAAATTTTAATTACGGGATGTTCCGGCTACCTCGGCCGACGATTGGTTGATGCGTTGGGCCGGCGCGAAGACATCGAAGCGATTATCGGCATTGACATCCAGGCACCCGCCCATTTGCCGGAGGGATTAACATTTTATAAAAAAGACATCCGCGATCCGGATATCGGCCGGATCTTTTCCGCGCACGGCGTCGACGTCGTCTTCCACCTCGCCTTTGCGGTAAAACCCATTCACAATATTAAATTGATGCATGACATTGATGTCAACGGGAGCCGGAACATTTTAGAAAATGCGCTTTTTGCCGGCGTCCCGCATGTACTGGTGACCAGCAGCACCCTTGCCTACGGGGCCCTCCCGGACAACCCCGATATGCTTGTCGAAACCGATCCCCTGCGGGGCAACCGGAGATTTCCGTACGGTTATTACAAGAGGCTTACCGATCAGATGATACAGCGATTTTCCGAAGCCCACCCCCAGCTGCCGATTACCATCCTCCGGCCATGCACGGTATTCGGGCCCGGCATTGACAACTATATCTCCCGCATGCTTTTCATGCCGGCAACCATAAGGGTTACAGGATACAATCCGCCGGTTCAGTTCATACATGAGGACGATTTTGTCGCCGCCTGCATATCGGCAATGACCGCCGAAATTCCGGGCATCTTCAATATCGCCGGAGACGGCACGGTAACGGTTGATGAAATCGCCGGCATCGTCGGCACCCGGGTTTTGCCCCTGCCCGCCTGGATGCTTTATCCCATGCTCGAAGCGCTGTGGCGTCTGCACTGCCCCGGTATTGAAGTAAACCACGGCTACCTGGATTATGTCCGGTATCCGTTTGTGGCGTCAAACCAAAAGGCAAAAGAAAAAATGGGATTTTATCCGGACTTCTCCTCCAGGGAAGCCGTCATGGAAACATCAAGGAGGCAAACCATTGCTGAGACCCAAACGCAAAGCGAGACTTGACCGGTTTTCCATTAAAGACCACCTGGTGACTGTGATGCTGTTCCTGGGATTATTTGCCTGCGGCCTCATCATATCCCTTGCGTACGGCTGGGCCGGATTTGCCGCGTATCTGGCGCTCTGGGGACTGTCCTATCCGGTTATCTATGCCGGCGCGTGCCGCTATTGCGCCTATTACGGTAAAAGCTGCCCCATTCCGCTCGAGGGAGGCTTGGTCCACCGGTTTTTTGAAAAAAAAGCAGGTGGTTTCGGGTTCATGGCCCTGGTATGGGCCACGCTGGCCTATGGACTGCGAGTTGTTCTGCCCGTGGTCGTTATCATCGAGCACCGGGCTTATCCTATGGGGATTTTATATGGGGGGATATTTATCGCCTTCTGGATCGCCCATCTGCGCTTTTCCGGATGCCCCAACTGCATAAATACCGATTGTCCTCTGAATCCGGACGATCCGGAAGCCCATCCGTAAATGCCGTTATTCATATATCCCGGCCCGTCAGCTCCTTTAGCAACAGCGCCGCCGTGGCAATGCCGCCCGCAATGCCCGGGCTGTTTTTGGTGGCGGACACATTATAAAGGTTGCCGGGACAGTGCTTCTCCTTAACGGGGCCCTTCAAAACTTCATCCACGCAAAGCCGCCTGCCGTAGGCATTGCCCATTTCCCCGTTCGTATCGGCTTCGATGTCGATGGAAGACCTGACCTCGGCGTGCATTACCCGGGTTTTGATGCCCGGCAGGACGTTTCGATCCAGTATGTCGATAATGTGACCGGCCAGCCGTCGTTTAAACTGTTCAACTGAAACCGGCCCCTGTCCATAAATCTTTTTTTCCTGACAATAGTTGCCGGGACAAAAGACCACCAGGGCATCATCCTTGGAGCCCGCCAGCCGGCTATGCCCGTTTGCCGTGGGAGAAGCGATAAACAGCATCTGCGGCGGCGCGGTGACATCCGGATTGCCGTAGTCCACCTCATGTCCATCCTGCCACCAGTAATTGCGGCCTTTCATTTCCCTAATCGCTTCAAGCCCCCCCTTCACGCCGATACAGCAGGCGGGGATGCTGTGCGAGGGCGCATAATCGAATCTTTGAAACGCTTCGGGGATGCCCATAAGTTGAACCGTCAAACGGGGGGAGATGTCACTGAACAGGATATCGCAACCATAAACGGAGCCGTCTTCGCATAAGACTTTGCCCACCCGGTTGCCCTCGCATTCAAGCCGGACCACCTTTTTACCGGTTTCAACCGTACCGCCCGCCCGCCGGATACTTCCTGCCAGTGAATCAAAGAAATGATAAAACCCGTTCTTCGGGTAACTGGCCCCGGCATGGTAATTGCCGGTACCAACGATATAGGCAACGGCGGACATATCGGATTCGCTCTCCGCGAAGATCCCCCCATGCCCGTATAGGATTCGGCGCAATAGCGGATTGATGCCATAATGGTCAAAGAACCCCCTTACCGACCGGTAAAGGGTGTGAGCCAGCTTCAACTTTTCGGCTATGGGCACGCTGCCGGCCAGCATGAACCGGGTCGCCGGAAAAAACCGGCTTTCCCTGGCCAAGCGGCTGCTGAAAAAGAGCTTGAAATTATCGAATATCGCCCGCATATCCTTGAAAAGCGCGTCAAGCCGCTCACCCTCCTCCGGAAACAGGCATTTGAGCTCCCGGCAAAAAGGTTCCAGGCCCAGTGGCACCTTAAAATCCACAAAGCAGTTGTTTCCCGCCGATCCCCGGTTGCCGATGAGAATCCGCTCAAACCCGTCGGACTGCATGGGAACAAATGGGTTGGCCGCCTTGATCCCCAGAAACTCCAAAAACCGATCGCCAAGCTGTCCCTCACCGAATTCCCAGACATATTGCGGGCCCATGGAATAACGCAATCCGTCTATATCCAAACATCGGCCATGTCCGCCGATCAGCGATGGATTTTGCTCCAGAACGGTCACCTTATGGCCGGTTTGCGCAAAAAGGGCCCCTGATGCCATCCCCCCGATGCCGCTGCCGATCACCACGATTTTTCGGGGTTTGCCCTGCCCGTACGATTCATCTCCGGCCCGAAAAAACGGCAGCCCGATCTTTTCCCGGATGCCCTCCAACCGCGTCCCCGATGTTTTCCTGGAAATACCCATACGATCCTGGCTCTCATGTTGGTGAACACCCGGGCCTCAAATCCCCATGAGCGCCCGAATATCCTTCAAATGCATATGCCGCAAAATCTTAAGGGCGGTTTTAGCCTTCGCCCACCGGCTTTTTTCCGCCTTTATGGCCTCATACAGATCCTCGGTGGTCTCCGGCGGAATGGCGGGCACCTTTCTTTTTTCCAGGGACAGCGCCCCGGGTTTGCAGGCGGGCACACAGACGCCGCAGCCGATACAGCGTTTTGGATCAATGACGGCCTTTTTATCTGAAAGCGAAATGGCCCCCATGGGGCAGCGGTCCACACAGATACCGCAGCCGACGCATTTATCGCTATCCGCCCGGCAGCGGTAATTGGCGGCGACAAAATCCCCGGGGTTCGGGATGCTTTGCAATGTCCTCAATATCCCGCAGCAGCAGCTGCAACAGGCGCAAACCGCCTGGGGATACTGCTCGTTGGTCGCCTGAAGGACCAGGCCCTCTTGTTCCGATTGCGCCAGATTCTCCAGGGCTTCCTTTTTTGAAATTTCCCTGAACCAGCCTTCCCGCTGATACGTGTCAAAATAGTCCCGGAACCCCAGGCATACCTCCCGCCGGTCGGTTTTCCGACAGGGCTGGCCGATCAGGTCCATACCCTTGCGGCAAATACATTCGGCCACTCCGATTTTTCCATCCGTCTGTTCGATGATTTGACGAATCTCATCATACGTGGCCACCTGAGCGTCGTCGGTGATACTCTGTTCGATAGGAATCACCCGCATCTGGGGCCGCGGGGTGGAGAGGTATTCCAGCCCATAGGCCTCCTGAAAATACTGTGCCGTGTCTTTGTAGAATGCCGGGGTCAAATGATTGACCTGAAACTCAAACATGCCGATCACAAATGGGACAAGCGCATAGCGGGCGACCCGGCCGCCCTCTTTTTTTAAAATGGCGCCCTTTCCGGCCATGCTGTCAAGCATCCCGGTACAGGTGTCGCTGCAGAATCCAAAGGGCTCGGCGCTCTTGCAGATAGTCCCTGCAGGTTCGAACCGATGGGTCAAAAACGTGGCCAACCAGGCCTCATCCGGTGTAAAAAGGTTTTTTAGAATCCGCAGTTCCACCCCGGATCGGGCGGCTGGATACCCCACCGGCATCCGATCCAGATGTTTTTGAAGTGTTTTATAAATGTCTTTTTGATGATACATAGGGATCGTATATTAAACTTCAAACGGAGGCCACTGCAAGCATGAAATCAAAAGCAAACGGAGCCCGATCATGCTAAATTTTCTGCCGGCGCCGGTGCGCGGGGTCGTCGCGCTGCTGTTGTACACCCTTAACACCATCGGCTGTTTTGTTACCATGTTTCCGCTCATCCTTCTCAAAATAATCATTTTCAACGACAGCGTGCGGTTTGGACTAACAAAGGGGCTCATAGCTCTGGGCATGGCCTGGATCCATATCAACAGCCTGATCCTGTGGCTCACCCAAAAAATTCAATGGGATATCAAGGGCCTGTCCGGCTTCAATCCAAAAGCTTCCTATCTCGTCATCAGCAATCACCGCTCCTGGGCGGATATCCTGATTCTCCAGCATCTGTTCAAACGCCGCATCCCGTTTTTAAAATTTTTCCTGAAAAAAGAACTGATCTGGGTCCCTTTTCTGGGGATCGCCTGGTGGGCGCTCGAATTTCCCTTTATGAAGCGATATTCCCGCGAGTTTATCCAAAATCACCCGGAGCTGAAGGGCACCGATATCGAAACTACCCGTAAATACTGCGAAAAGTTTAAGAAATCGCCCATCTCGGTAATCAACTTCCTGGAAGGCACCCGGTTTGATGAATCCAAACGGCAAAAACAGCAATCGCCATTCCGCCACCTACTGCTGCCCAAAGCCGGCGGGACGGCCGTTGTGCTATCCGCCATGGGCGAGAGCCTGGACCAGATCATCGACGTCACCCTTATATACCCGGAAAATAAGACCGCGCCGTCTTTCTGGGAGTTTCTCGAGGGCAGGATACCCAAAGCGACCGTTCGGATAAGACGCCTTGACATACCCGCCGAATTTGCAGGGGCAAACTGTGAGCGGGACAAAAAAATCCAGGAAGACATCAGGCATTGGGTCAATGCGCTATGGACTGAAAAAGACAAAGAGATAGCGGCCATTCTGGAACAACACGGGAGAAGCCAATAGGCGTCTCAATCCGCTTGCCTGGACCGCCACAGCTGATAGCGCCGCACCATCGCATAGCTTGAAAGCGCGCGCTCAGCGGTTTCAAAAAAGGGGATTTGCGCCTGGCAGAAGGCCGCGGCGAACTCTTTTTCAAAGCCCGGGATATTGACCATCAAAAATGGGCAGCCGGTTTCCCTGTGAATTTGGATGAGGGAGTTGGTATATTTCTCATTCAGCTCCCGGTTCAGACCGGCCCCGATCACAACCGCCGCATCCACTCCGGGATCGTTCGCCAGCGCCCGGGCCGCCTTGATGTATATGTCGATATCCAGGGAAGCGCCCAAGCCGACATCCACCGGGTTGGCAAGGCTTGTGCCGGTCTGGGGGACAAATTCAGCCAGATCCGATCGCGTTTGTTCCGAGAGCGCCGCCAGTCGAAGGCCTTCATCCCCGCACGCCTCGGCCGCAGAAACCGCCATGCCACCGGGCCCGGATAGTATGGCCAGTCGATTCCCGATCCCCTCGGGAAGCATGGAGAAACTCATCAGGGCATCGGTCAAAACATCGAAGCCCTTTATGGGGACCGCGCCGCCCTGCTTTACGACGGCCTGCCAGATATGTCTCCGGCCGGCCAGTGCCCCCGTATGGGAATCGGCGGCTTTCCGGCCTTCCGGATTCAGTCCGACCTTCCATAGGATCACCGGCTTTTTTCGGGACGCCGCTTTCAGAGCACTCAAAAAATCCGGCCCGTCTCCGATGCTCTCCAGGTAGCCACCGATAACGGTGGTCTCCGGATCATTGCCCAGATAGGTAAGCATATCCGTTCCGGTAACGTCGCATTCATTGCCCAGGCTGGCGGCCTTGCTGAAATAGATGCCCTTGTCCGCAGCAATCCGGCCGAGAATATTGGCGAGGGACCCGCTGTGGGAGATAAATCCCACCGTTCCGGATGTTTTTGAAAGGCCGGGAAAAAAGGAAAGGCCCGACTTCGGCACGTAGAGCCCCATGCAGTTCGGCCCGAAGAGCCGCATACCGCCTGCCTTTGCCACCCGGCAGAGCTCCGCCTCCAGTTTTCTACCCGCCTCAGTGCCGGTTTCCTTGTAGCCGGCGGTAAAGAGCACGGCCCCCTTGACCCCTTTTTCGACGCATTCCCGGATTACCGGCAGGGCATGCGGATGCGGCACCAGGATAATGGCGAGATCAACAGCGGCCGGTATCGCCGTCAGGCTCGCCCCC